>NZ_JANSIV010000057.1:19670-38218 GCF_047502705.1 Synechococcus sp. H70.1 | reverse complement strand
TCCTATGCCGGGACGGACCCGCTGATGGCGGAGCGCCGCCGCCGGCGTCAGTTGGAGCGCAGCGAGCGCCACAACGAGATCTTGCACCAGTTTCGCCGTTGGTTCCGTCTAGCGGGTCTAGAGGTGCGGGAAGACCAGCACACGTTTGACTTTCTGGCGGTGGCCGACGGGCACCTGCTTTTGGCCGAGGTGAAGTTGCTGCACCACAAAGATGCCGCAGAGGCGCTGCAGGAGGTGGTGGGGCAGTTGCTTTACTACGAGCGCTTTGCTCTCACCCCCTGGATCGAACAGGGCTTTTCTGTCCAGAAGGCTGCCGTTTTCGATGGTCCGCCCCCAGATCCCTACATTCAATTTCTGGAAGACCTGGGCATCGCCACCTACTGGATCAACGAGCAGCAGATGATCGACGGGCCGGAAAGCTCACTGCGGTTGCTGCGCCAAATGGAAGTGCGGGTACGGCCGGATCCAGAGCTGGGAGATTAGGCCAATTCATCTCTGCCTTTTTTCCCAGGGTTAAGCGTTCCTAAGACTAGCTACTGCTAACAACGACAGGCCAAAGGGTAGGGAAAACTTGGGGATCAAATAGGCTTCTGCGGCAAAAATCTCGGTTAAAAGCCGATTGGCCCAAGGCAAGGGCATTTTTAGATCTTGGCTCTGTCTGAGGTGAAGGTTCTTTTGGGCTAGGCGGATCCCTGCTGCTAATGGAAAGAGAAAGCTGTTGAAAAAGGTAAGGATATGAATTTGCAAGCCGGCGCTCCTGAGTAAGGAGAGAAGTTGCAGCCGCGTGTAGCGTCTCTTGTGGTGATTGAGCTCGTCATGGGCGCTCCACAGCCAGGGGTAGGCCGGTACTGTAATCACCATGTAGCCAGATGGCTTTAACCTCTGGATGAGGGCTTCCAGAGCTGCTTTGTCTTCCTCCAAGTGTTCCAGGACGTCCAGCAGAGCAATTAAATCAAATTGTTGAGAGCCAAAAGGGATCCGATGCGGCAATTCACCTTCGGCTACAATCCCGATCCCGCGGGCACGGGCAAGAGGCAATGCTATTTCGCTTCTTTCCATTGCGAAGACTTGGCCAAATTGAGACAACATTTCTAGGTTGCCGCCACTGCCACAGCCAGCTTCCAGGATACAAGCCTCAGGCGGAAGAGGGATCCCTGTAATAACCCGGCTGAGAATGCGGCGACGGCCCAGAAACCACCAATGCCGATCTTCTAAGGCCGCCATTTGTTCATAAGCCTTGGGATCCATAGTTGGGAACTTGTTAGGGAGAAAGCCTAGCCCTACCCCAGCGATTTTTGCGATACCAGGCGGCAACATGAGGGCACCAGGCCTCAAAGTGGGGCCAGATGAGCTCGCACAGCTCACGGATCTCCCGCTGGGCATCGGCCTTGGCCCGCAAGTCCAGGAAGTGCATCAGGCTGCGGCAGTTGAACGACACCACAAAGTGCTGTCGGATCCCGTAGCCGAGGATGCAGCGGGCATCCTCAGGCGGAACGCCACACTCTTCCACTAGGCGGCGGTAGGCAACGGCCTGGCTGCGGTATTGCTCCAGCACAATGCCCAGCGCCTCGGGGGCGATAGGCCGGATCCCGTCGCGGGTCTTGGCCTGGCCCTCCTTGATGTTGGCGGGCACGTAAAAAACTTGCTCCAGTTGGTCAGGGCTGGGATCCGATCCCAGCTCCAAAAGCTGTTGGCCGGTGTAGCGGTACGACTGGACATCGAACGACACCCCAATGCGGTGGGTGCGCGCCTGCTGCACCACCAGGTGGGGGAAGTAGCCCACCCCGAAGGTGATCTGCGGGTGCTCCAGGGGGCCGTAGTGACCACGGTCGCCCTCTAGAAGGTGCCGCACCACCGCCTCGCCAGGGTTGGCTGGCACCCGGCTTGCTGGTGTGACGTACTCGGCACTGTAGTCCTGGTGCATTGCCTGCCAGATCACCCGCTCGGGATCTGGAGTCTGGCTAAGCACCACTACCTGAAACAGGGCATCCACGGGTAGAAAGTCGTACCCTTTCCCCAAAGTATAGGGGGAAGACACCTAGAGAAGGCGGCGAGCCCGCGTCTCCTCCGCCAGCACCCCACTCAAGCTTGGATTGCTGCGCAGTAACCCCGCCACGTAGAGGGTATAGACTTTCCCCGCCTCTAACTGGAGATCAAACCGTTGCAGGGGAATGCTCCGGCTGGGAGACGTCTGCCCGCCTGAGGCAGAAGGGGCTGTGGCCACCTGGATTTGGGTAAAGCCGGGGCGCATGGCTTGAAAAGTGGATACTTGCCCAAAGGCCAACTGAGGTATCAGCACTCGCCCTTGCTCCCCTTGCCATTGCAGGGGTGGGGCGTCGGGGGCAGCGTGAACAAACCGCACCAGGGCTTGATCGAACAGAGGGTTGATATTGTCTTCCAGTACCAAGACTGTGACGCGATTGGGCTCGTCGGCGGCCACCACTGAGAACACTCCCCCGCCTCTGAGGTTGGCCACAGTCCTGGCCGCAACCGTTCGCGCGACGGAGTCCTTAGAACTTGTGGGCTGGCCGGGGTTCTCAGGTGTTGAAAACAAAACAATGTCGTACTCGCCCGCCGGCATGCGCACGTATTCGCTCACCGTGCCATAGGCTACACCCTGAGCAGCCCTTACCCCTCCCACTTCCAAGTCAATCCGAGGGGCATTGGGGGCCACATGCACTAAGCGCACCTGCACTTCCGCCACCTCTGCAGAGGCTATGGGGATGGCACAACCCGCCAAAAGCCCCGTCCCTAAAGACCCACCCACTACGCAGAGAACTGCACTTACCCACTGTCGCACCATGTTGACGCTCACTCCTACTCCTCACACCCAACGTTCACTCGGAGAGCGAGCTGTTGAATTCCTCCAAACAAAGGGCCCTTTCGCTCCCTGCAAGGTTCACATTGGCGCAAGGGATCCCCTCTCCTGCCGCCAAAGAACCTGCTCTTGTCTTACCCCAGTTTTGCGCCTAAGACCACAGAGGGGGGCAGGATTTCTGCCTCACCTTCAAGGGATCCCGCCGACCTGCTTGCTATCGGCAGGATCTAGGCTGAGGCTAGGGGCTGCCCCCGGCAGGCTGAAGAGGCGGAAGTAGGTGCTCACGGCCAGCTCTCTAAGGGGGAAGAGCAGGTAGGTCAAGGGGTTGATGGTGACAATGATATTGCGGCAGTCGCGTTTGGCCTGGGCCAGGATCTGGGCGGCCACCCAATCGCCTGACATCACTCCAATGGGATTGAGCTGGCTCCTGAAGGGGCCGAGGATAATCTTGCGCACCACGCAGGGAGCATCCAGGCGGCGCAGGGTAACCAGATCCCCTAGGGCCCGCTTGGAAAGCTCGTAGAGGGGGCTAAAGGCAGGGCTGACCTCGGCTTCTGAGGTGTTTACCCAAACCTCTTTGGTGGCCACTTCCGGATTGTTGCGCACCGTCTGGAAAAACAGCTCCATCAGGCGCCATGCCGAGAAGGTGTTGACGGCGTAAGACTGGCGGACAGATTCGGGATCGCGTTGCCTATGGACGTTCAGGCCGTGGTTGATGACCAAGATATCGACCCGCTCCAGGAGTTCGGCCAGGGATCCCTCCTGCCCCACCTGCCAGCGAACGGTCTCCACCGGCTGGAGCTGGCCGTCCACTTCAATGGCAACCGAATCCGCATGGGAGCTAAGGGCAATAACTTTGGCTCCGTGGCGGTAAAAATGCTTCAGCAAGGCCCGGCCCAGGGTACCAGAGGCGCCGGTGACGGCCACGCGCTTGCCCTTGAAAGAGAGACTGGTGCCCATGATCCGATCCACCAAGGTTAGGGTGCCGCAAAAGTAGGCGTTGGTATCGTCGAAGTGGTGCCGCCAGTGGTAGGCGCGGTTCACATACCACTGCGCAGGAGGGGCGGGGAAAGGCCCCGGCTGGTGGGTGATATCCGTCTGCAAGGCCAGCCCCCAGCCCCGCAGCGCGCCGGCAACTAGAAAACTGGCCGAGTAGAGTACCCCCACTGCCGCTGCCAGGCCATAGAGGAGGGATCCCTGTCCCAAGAGCACCACCCAAGGGATCCCGGCTAGAACCATCGTTGCTGCCTCGGGAACATCGTGGTGCCACTGGGATTCTCGGTATAACTTGGGGTCTACCACGCTGAGATCGGGGCGGAACAGGCGGTGGTGCAGGGTGTGCTTGGGCAGCAGCCAGGGCCACTGGTGGGCCAGCCAATGGCGCACATCCCGCACGATCTCCGCCCAAAGGACGGAAGCCAAGGCAATAGTTCCAACCTCCAGCCACTGAGTTACGCTGCTAACATCCATAGGGTTTAAACCATCCTGAGCTCGCCGTCGCCTCTTGGCATCAACCTCCCACAGTTGGCGACCCTCAAAAATCATCCCAAAGATCCCTGAGAAAATCATCCTAGACCGCGAGGAAGAGGGCAAACGGCTGCCCTTGGGATCCCAGCTTCTTCTGCAAGCTTGTTTTCCCTCACCCCTGGCCCTTCTCCCAAAGAGAGAAATCAAGGAGTTAGGGGCGGAAGCTGGCGGATCTCCACAACATCTCCCACTTGCAAGCCCAGGGCCGCCGCCGTCCCGCCGCGGAACTCCAGCACGCCATCTACTAACTGGTCAGGGGGTGGCCCATAAACGGGGCAGGGTTGGGCAGGGCAGCCGGGCACATCGGCAGCGATGTAGACGACCCGACCCCGATAGAGAAAGATAATGTCCAGGTTAAGCGGCGTGTTGAACATCCAGAAGGCAGCCGGCTGGGGCGGGTCGAAGGGAAACCACATGCCGCGATCAAGAGGCAAATCGGTGCGAAACATTAGGCCCAAGCGCTGTTGCTCAGGGGTGCGGGCCACTTCGAGCTCAAAGCGCTTGCCGGCAATGGTTACTTCCGCTTCCACCGGCAGGTACTGGGGCTGTCCTTTGGCCGGGGTCGCACTGGCAACGGCTGCCGTCCCCTGGGCTTCTCCTCCAGCGGCGCATCCCAGCAGTAGAGCCAGGCCCAAGGCGATCCCGCCCGCTGTGACAACCTGGCGCTCTCTTACCCACCAACTCATCCCTTTCTCCTGCTGAGCTGTGCAGGCTTAATCCTACCCTGCTCTCTAGAGTTTGGCCGGGATCCCCTGCGGGCTTTGGCCTGTCGATCTCACCTCAAGCGCAGCCGCAATGGCCGGCCTGGGCAGGGGCCATCCACCCCCAACCCGATACCATAGCTATAGACTCGTTCCCCACCCGGCCAGGAGAGCCCCGATGAAAGACCTTTTGAGCATGTCCTCGGTGAGCCGGATCCCGCTGCTGGCTCTGCTGGGCCTATTGCTTTTGGGTCTTCGGCCCACCCACGGGGAAACCCCGGTGCGGATCCCGTTTGAGCCAACCGTGACCTATGGGGAAGGCTATGGAGAGGAGGCGGTGGCCCAGCAAGCCCAAAGTCGCTTTGCGCTAAAGCTATTCGATTACCTACTCCAGCAGCAACCGCAAGAGAACCTCTTTTTCTCCCCCTTGAGCCTTCGTCTGGCTCTAAGCATGCTGTACAACGGCGCTGCTGGAGAGACCCAAGCGGCGATGGCTAAGGTGCTGGAGGCTCAAGAACTCTCCCTCAATGAGTTGAACTGGACCAATGCCCAGATGGTGCGCTGGCTGGTGGAGCGATCCCAAGCAGAAGGACCGATCCAGCTGCAAATGGCCAACGGCCTTTGGGTCGATACAACCCTCACCTTGCGCCCCTCCTTTTTGCAAGCCCTGGCCACCTATTACCAAGCAGTGGCCAATCGGGTGGAGCTGGGATTCCGCCAGACGGTGCAGGCGATTAACCGTTGGGTAGCCGAGCGCACCCAGGGCCAGATTGACCGCATCGTGGATCGCCTCAGCCGTGAAGACAGGATGGTTTTGCTCAACGCCATCTATTTCAAGGGAGAGTGGACCCAGCCCTTCGATCCGACCCTGACCCAGCCCCAGCCCTTCACCCGCGCCGATGGCCGCCGTGTCCAAGTGCCGCTGATGGCCCAATCCGGTCGCTACGGCTACCGGGAGACCGAGCAGCTCCAGGTGGTGCGCCTGCCCTATGGGGAAGGGGAACTGGCCATGCTGCTCCTGCTGCCCAAACCAGGGGTGAGCTTAGCAGCCCTGCGGGAGAAGCTTAGCCTAGAAACTTGGCAAGAATGGACGGGATCCCTGCCTAGCCGCCCCGGCTCGGTGCGGATCCCCAAGTTTAAGCTGGCCTACGAAATGGATCTGGGGCCAGCTTTGCAGCAGTTGGGCATGGGGATTGCCTTTTCCCGGCGGGCCGATTTTAGCCAACTGACCCCAGAGCCAACGCAGGTCAGCAGAGTCCTGCACAAGGCGGCCATCGAAGTTAACGAAGAGGGATCCGAGGCGGCTGCTGCCACCGGGGTAATCGTCTCCCGCACCGCCCTCGACCGGCAAGAGCCCTTCCAATTTGTAGCGGATCGCCCCTTCTGGTTTGCCATTGTGGCCTCCGGAGCCAACCGGGAGGCGCAAACTGTGCTGTTTATGGGATCTGTAGTCAACCCAGAGTAGAGGGCTATAACCCTGCTGGGACATCCGACTTGGGCGCTCCGTCCTTTTCCACGAGCAACTGAGCGCGGCTGGGGCGGCCCCACAGCACCCGCTCCTGTCTGTAGACCACCATGCCAGGGGGGGATCCCTTGGGCTTAAAGACGCACTTAGGGCGGGTATATACCACCGGCACCTGGTCGCTAAGGCGACCGCGGCTAAAATACGCCGCCAAGTCGGCAGCCGCTTGCAGATCTTCGCTTTCGGCCACAGCCCCGGGAGGCAGGCGCAGGAGCACATGGCTACCCGGGATCTCCTGGGCGTGAAACCACCAATCCTGGTCTTGGGCAAAGCGAAAGGTCAGCCGCTCATTTTGCCAGTTGTTGCGCCCCACCCAGATAGGGAAACCACTGGGGCTAGTGAAGCAATAGGGGTTGAAGCTGGCTGCAGGGGAACGTCTAGCTCCCTCCGCCTTGCTAGGACTCTCGAGGTAACCTTGCTGAATAAGCTCCGCCTCAATTTCTGCAAGGATGACCAAGTCCTGGGGATCCCGGTAGGCCTCCAGCTGCTGCAGGGCTGCCTCCACTTGCTCTAGGTAGCGGATCTCTTGCTCTGTGGCTGCTAGCAAAGGTTGTACTGCCTCCTGGGCTCGCTTTTGTTTGCGGTGCTTGCGGTAGTAGGCCTGGGCGTTGAGAACAGCGTTTTTCTCCGGATCCAGCGGGATCTTGACCATCTGGCCGCTAAAAAAGTCTGGCAGCTCTATCGAGCTCAGCCCTGGCCGCCAGAGGTGGAGATGGGCCATGAGGAGATCGGCAGCCTGCTTGGAGGCTTCTGCTTGGGCTGAGTCGGCCAACATCTTCTCGAAGTGGTCGCGCCGCTGGCGGAGTTTTTTGAGCAGGGTGGCTAGCTTTTGCCCCAGCCGCTGTCGCTCCCGCTCAAAGCGTTCGCGGTTAAGCTGGGCTTGGTAGTAGGCTTCCAGGAGCTGGTGCAAGTTGGGCTGAGAGGGATCCCCGCTAGAGCCCCTCCAGCCGAGAACAGTGTACCCCTGGGAGGTGAGTGCCGGCTCAAACCGAGCTGTTTCCAGACGGGCCAGCCAGTCCTGCCACCAAAAAAACAGCGCCTGCCACTCCTGGGGCGAGAGTTGGTTGCTGGGGGTTTGGGGGGGGATCCCAGCTTGGAGGCACATTGCCTCTGCCAAGTGCCGGCTGAGGCCGCGGTAGCAGCGCAGGAGCCGCTGAGCAATAGGGCCAGGGACTAGAGCCAGGCGCTCTTGCCACTGGGAGAAGGGCTCGCTTCGCTGCGGGATTGGGTCGGTCAGGGCAGGGGGGGCTTCGTAAGCAAGTCCCGGCTGCACGGGGCGTACCCGCGATTGCCGCTCGCTTACCCCGTGGCCACAGGCTAGGATCAGGCCTGCCTCGTCCACCAAGATGGCATTGCTGTACTTCCCCATCACTTCCAGATAAAGGTGGCGCTGCGGCGGATCCCCGGGGCGAGGGCCAAAGCGAAAGTCAATCACCCGCTCCCACTCGTCCAGCAGCGCCAGCTCCGTCAGGGCCAAGCCCCGCAGGTGCCGCTGCAGGTGTTGGCTAAATGGAAAGTCCTCTGGCTCCTTGGGAGGAGCCTGACAGAGGTGAACTCGGGCCGCCTGCGGATGCCAAGACAACAGCAAGCAAGGGCGGGCCCTAAGAGTGCGCAAGCCGATCACCACTGTCCACAGATCGGTTTGCTGGATCCACTCCACCCGCGCCGGTAGCAGGGAATCCCGACCGGGCTCAGCGCGTTTTAAATCCGCCAGCACAGCACGGAGGGTGGTTAGATCAACTGGTTGCATCCCTGCTGCTCCTTAGGGAGTGGGCAACGCCCGGGACCTAAACGAGGGCCTCCTTCGCCCTAGCTGGCCCTGGCGGCAAGGTCAACCAATAGGCTTTCTGGCCCAGGGAAACCCTAGTCCTCCTCTTCCCCTGCCTCGTCCAGATCGAGCAGCACAGCATTGAGTTGGTCAAACAGGGCTGGCGAGTCCTCTGGGTTCAGGAGGTAGGGATCCCCCCCATCGGGCAGGGCGACATAGATCAACGGCGGATCAAGGGGTGTAAAAATGCCGTACTTTTTGTCCTGGTGGAAGAAAGTAGCCAACAGTTGGAACTCCTGGGCATCTTCCTCACTTTCGCCCAGCTCAAACACATCCTCCTCCTCCACAGGGGGCAACTCTCCCTGCACCGTCAGGATGTCGAAGCCGTTTTGCTGCAGGGTCAAGTTCAACTCTCCCAAAACGGCCTGGAGGGTGGGGATGGCGGCCCGGAGCTCCTCTGGATCTGGCTCGTCGAGGATCCCTTCCATATCTGCATCCCCATTCACCGCCTGCCCGGCCTCCTCCTCTCCCTCCCACACCAGCACCTTGATGACGGCATCAACAGGGGTGGCCAAGGCATAAACCTGATCCTCAATGACCACCTGCCTCAGAATTTCGCAGGTGAGGGGCTGGTTCTGCTCGTCGCGGAGCACCAGGGTTTCGCAGGATTTAGTCATGGAAAACAGCCCAGATTAACCTTCTCCCCGCCCTCCTCTTCCACCAGAGCAAACTGCGTAGCGGTAGGGCGAGCCTTCTTGCTTTTGATTCTACGACAGCACTTACCCTATCCGGCTGCCCTTTGACGACAGCGGTGCGTAGGACTCTGCCCTGCTAACGCCGGTTGAGGTGGGATCCTGGTACTGGTTGATTGCAACCCGCAACTTACAAGAGTTCCCCCAGCTACAGAGTTGGTTGCCAACGCTTTACGTTCCCCCAGCTCCCCTCAAGGGCTACTTCCAAAAGGACGAGAGGCGGCTTGTCCCTGGGCATGAAGGCGGGGGTTGAGGTGGTCTTTCTTGGGTTAGAAACCAGCCTCGCTACGCCCTCAAGCGCTTACGGAGCTGGCCGCCGAGTCCATTGGCCAGGGATCCCATCGGGCCCTGCTGTTTTACAAGACGGCAGAAGGGGGAGCCGGCGTCCTCCAGCGACTGGTGGAGGAGCCAGAGGCCATGGCGGAGGTGGCGCGAGCAGCCCTAGAGATCTGCCACTTCCAGCTCTTAGAAGCCGGGATCCAAGACCTGCGGCCCAAGTGCGGCGCCGCCTGCTACGAGGGCCTACTCAGCTACGCCAACCAAAGGGAGGTGCTGCAGCTGGACCGCCACCAGATCCGGAATCTCCTGGGCAAGCTGGCCCACAGCCGCACCGAGCTGCGTCGCCTGGGCCGCTCCCGTCAAGAGCAGCTGGAGTGGCTGCGCCAGCTCATCGATCCTCGCTCGCACCTGGAGCGCCGTGGAGTTGCTGGCCGAAGAAGGCTACCGCCTTCCCAACGACGCCCAGAAGGCCATCCCTAATCCCCGCGGCGTGGTTGACTTCTTCTACGAGCCCAACGTCTCTGTTTTCTGGAATGGCGCAGTGCATGACGAGCCCGACCAGGCTGCCCAGGATCGCCAACTGCGCTCCCAGCTTTTGGGACAGAGCTACCGGGTAATTGCCCTGCGCTACGACCAAGACCTGCAGGAGCAACTGGCCCGCTACCCAGAGGTGCTTGGCAAGGGCAACTAATCCTGCTGGTGGGAAAACAGGTAGGCGCCCACCAGGGCCAGGATAGCTGCCAGGCTCGCTAGCACCCCCACCGTATACCAAGGGAACTCCGCAAGGGGCTGGTAGGCGGCTGCCCGCATGCCGATGCTGGCGTAGGAAAGGGGCAGGCAGTAGACCAGCACCTGCAGGTAGCCCGGCAACTGGCTGGGATCGAAAAAGGTGGCCCCCAGAAAGGACATGGGCGTAATCAAAAAGTTGGTGAGCACGCCCACACTCTCCAAGCTGGGCACCTTTAAGCCGGCAATTACCCCGATCCCGGCAAAGACGGCGCAATCCAAAAGCAACACCAACAGCGCCAGGGGATGAAGGAGGCCCCAGGCCCCCGTGCCCAGCACCCCCACCGCCAACACTCCCAGGGCCGTGAGCAGGCCGCGGGCAATGCCTGCCAACACCTTGCCCAAATGCAGCGCCAGCGGATGCACCGGCAAGAGCAGCAGCTCCTCAAAGCTCTTGGTAAACAGCCGCGATCCACAAATGGAGAAAGTAGTGCCGGCAAAGCTAATCGTCATGGCCGAAAGAGCCACCATCCCCGGCAAAATAAAGCGTAAATAGGAACCTGCCGCCGTCGATCCAGCCACGTCAGCCAGGGCCTCGGCCTCCAGGGATCCGCCCAGCCCCACCCCAAAAGCAACGATGTAGATGAGGGGGGCCACTAGCCCTGAGGCCACCACCTGCCAGACCCGCCCGCGCAGATCCAGCCAGTCGCGCCAGAAGATGGTTAAACTGTCTTCCCAGATTTGCCAATAGGGTAAAGCCAGGGCACGGCTTAGCATAGGTTTTCTTCTTCCAGGTTTGGGGTTGCCCACTTGTCAATAGCCGTAGTAGTTGGAGCGCCGCGACCGCCACCAGGCCACCGGCAGGGCCAAGGCTTTCCTTAGGGTGGACACGTAGGCCCGAGTGCGAAACACCTGGTAGTGGTTGCGCTCAATGGCGTTGAGGATCTGCCGGTAGAGCATCAAAGAAGCGGCCACCGGCCAGCGGGAGTCCGGCTGCAGGGTAGGGATCCCCCGTTCCGCTTGGGCATAGAGCTCTCGAGCTCGCTGGATCTCGTAGTCCATCAGGGCTATCCAGCGCTCGTCGATGACGTAGTTAAACAAATCCCGCTCTGAGTAGTTGAAGCGGCGCAAGTCCTCCAGAGGCAAATAGATCCGCCCACGACGGGCATCTTCCCCCACATCGCGCAAGATATTGGTCAGTTGCATGGCAATCCCCAGGGCCACCGCCTCCTCGCGGCCATCCCGACCCGGCACAAACCCCATGATCTCCGAGCACATCAGACCTACCACCCCGGCCACGCGGTAGCAGTAGACCCGCAGGTCTTCCCAGGTGGCGTAGCGCCGGGTGTCCAGATCCATGCTCTGCCCCCGCAGCATCTCGCGGAAGGGCTCAATGGAAAGGCGGTAGGTGCGGATGGTGTGGATGAGAGCCAGGTCAGTGGGGACCTGGGGCTCCCCCCCCTGGAACAAGGACTCCAGATGGGATCCCCACTGCTCCAGCTTGCTGCGGGTAACCTCCACCGCCGTCTGGCTGGCCTCCAGCCCATCCAACAGCTCGTCAGTCTGCCGCAGCCAGGCGTAAATGGCCCAGATGGCCCGCCGCTTGGGGCGGGGCAAGAGCAGGGATCCCAAATAAAACGTCTTGGCGTGCTTGGCCGTGATCTGGCGGCAGAGGGCAAAGGATTGCTCCAGCGGACTCATCGGGCTCATCTCCAAGGGCGCAGGGCCAGATGGGGACAGCGAGGGCACATCATCAACACTACGGGAAAGCGGCTAGGGGGAATAGCCCAGGCAGTCAAGTTGTCAGAACTGAGGCCTCAGACCCCTGCTGCAACCAAAGGGGCAGCCGCATGGGAGGGGATCCCTTTGCTGATGGCCTCAGCCGCCCACTTGCCAGAGAGGATGGCCCCCTCCATGCTGCCCAGGAAGGGTTGCAGGGTGTAGCTGCCCGCCAAGAAAAAGTTGGGGATGGGAGTGACCTGAGTGGGACGGTATTGCTGCCGGCCGGGCGTAGCCTTGTAAACCGAGCGCGGTGTTTTCACCACCACCCATTTGCGCACCCGCGCCGGGTTGGGGCCGGCAAGGTGCTGAGGAAAGAGTTTTTGGAGCTCCTCCAGCGTGGCCGCGAAGATCTCTTCATCGCTGCGCTCGATCCACTCGGCAGCCGGGGCCAGCACCAGCTCCAGCATCGAGCGCTCTGGATCCGCATAGCCGCGGCAGGTGTTGCTCATGTCGGCATACACGCTCAAGAGCGGCGAGCGGGAAAACAGGGAGTGGTCAATGTGAGTAATCTTGCGGTCAAACCAAATCTGCAGGCTAATCACCGGCACCCCTTCCAGCTCGCGCAGCTTTTGGAAAAAGGGGATCCCCCACCACTGGGCCGGCAGCAGCTCCTTGAGCGCATCCACCGAGAGGGCCGACACATAAGCATCAGCAGTAATCTGAAGCGGCCCGGAAGGGGTGAGAAAGCGAAAGCCGGCTACACTGCCGTCGGGGTTGAGGTCGATGGCCTGCAGTGCCGCGTTCAAATACACCTGGCCGCCGCGGGCCACAATGTAGTCCACCAGGGGCTGGCAAAGCCGCTCCGGCGGGGCGCCATCCAGGTAGGCAATCCTAGAGCCATCTTTCTGGCGCAAAAAGCGGTTTAAGGCCGTCAGGGGCACCATGGCTGAGATTTCGTCCGGGTTGATGAACGCCAACGCCTTGGAGACGGCAATGAAAATATCGGTGTTGACCCGCTCGTCAATCCCTTGCCGCCGCAGCCATTCCAGGAGGGTGTAGCGATCCATTTGCTCCACGTAGCGCTGGCCGCGCACCATGGCCGGCACTAGGCCCAGGGCAAACTTCACCTTTTCGCTCCAGGTGAGCATGTCATTGTTGCGCAGGATGGCCACGATGGCGTTGAAGGGAGCAGGAAGGTCCGGCAGGTCAAAGCGGGAGTAGGTGCCCGGCTTGTCCGGCTGGTTGAAGATTAAGCTGTGTTCCTTCCACTGCAAGCGGTCGGAAATGCCCAGCTCGCGGAACAGTTGCAAGGTGTTGGGGTAGGCGCCGAAAAAGTTGTGCAGCCCCGTCTCGATCCAGTCGCCGTCGGCATCCTTCCAGGCGGCCACTAGCCCCCCCAGCACCTCCCGCCGCTCAAACACCAGCGGCTGATGCCCGGCATCGCACAGATACTTGGCACAGGCCAACCCCGCCAGCCCGCCTCCAGCAATGGCAACACGCATGATGATGCTGATCAAGCAACATTTCCATTCTATTTGCAAACCGTTACAATTGCTGGCGGTCCCAGGAGAGGCCGCAGAGCCCTGGTTTACCGCCGGGATCCGATCCCTGGTAGGATACGGAAGCAAAAGTAATCCAGGGGGAGGGAGGACGATGGCCAAACAAACACTGGGATCCCTACTGTCATCCGGCTTTGATCTGACCGGCAAGCGTGTGCTGGTGCGAGTTGATTTCAACGTCCCCCTGGATCCGCAGGGCAACATTACCGACGACACCCGCATCCGCGCCTCGCTGCCCACCATCAAAGCCCTCACCCAAGCGGGCGCCAAGGTCATCCTCACCAGCCACCTGGGCCGCCCCATCAAGAAAGACAAAGAGACAGGCACCGTCCAGATCATCCGCGAGGGCAATAGCCTGGCCCCTGTGGCCGTCCGCCTATCTCAACTCCTGGGCCAGCCGGTGGCCTTTGCCCCCGACTGCATTGGCCCTGAGGCGGAAGCAATAGTGAACCGCCTGGAAAATGGCCAGGTGGCCCTCTTGGAAAATGTTCGCTTTTACCCAGAAGAGGAAGCCAACGATCCAGAGTTTGCTCGCAAGCTGGCCTCCCTGGCTGATCTATTCGTCAACGACGCCTTTGGCAGTGCTCACCGCGCCCACGCCTCTACGGCTGGCGTTGCCGCCTATCTCCAGCCTGCTGTGGCTGGTTATCTAGTGGAAAAGGAGCTGCAGTTTCTTTCGGGGGCCATCGAGAACCCCCAGCGGCCTTTGGCGGCTATCATCGGCGGCTCCAAAGTCTCTACCAAGATTGGCGTCATTGAGCGGCTGCTGGAAAAAGTGGACAAGCTCCTGCTGGGTGGCGGCATGATTTTCACCTTCTACCAAGCCCAAGGGATCCCAACCGGCAAGTCTTTGGTGGAAACCGACAAGCTGGAGCTGGCCCGCTCCCTAATGGAGAAGGCCAAAGCCCGGGGTGTAGAGCTACTGCTACCCGTGGATGTGGTGGTGGCCGATAAGTTTGACAAAGACGCCAACGCCCAGACGGTTTCCATCCACGCCATCCCCGACGACTGGATGGGCTTGGACATTGGCCCCGAATCGGTCAAAGCTTTCCAGGCTGCCCTGCAGGGGTGCAAAACCGTGGTCTGGAACGGGCCGATGGGTGTGTTTGAGTTCGACCGCTTTGCCGCCGGTACAGAAGCCATTGCCCGCACCCTGGCCGACCTTACCCAGGCGGGGGCCATCACCATCATTGGCGGCGGCGACTCAGTGGCGGCTGTGGAAAAAGTCGGCCTAGCGGACAAGATGACCCACATTTCCACCGGTGGCGGCGCCAGCCTGGAGCTGCTGGAAGGCAAAGAGCTGCCCGGGATTGCCGCCCTCAGTGATGCCTAAGATCCTGGACAGTTCTAGAAAGCCAACAAAAAGGGGGCTACAGCTAGCCCCCTTGGCAATTCCTTGCTGTAGCTCCCCTTATAGCCCAGTAGGGCAGCGCCTAGCTTAGTGCACCACCACTTTAACGTTGGCGTTGTTCAAGCCAGGACGCTTCACCTCGGCCAAAGTCTTGTTGATGGCGTACTTCTGGTTGATGGAGTTGATCAACTCCGTTTGGTTGTACTTCTTGGCTACGCCCCACAGATCGGCAATCAGGTCGTAGGAACCATCAGGGTTCTTGGACCAGCCCAGATCGTAGTCGCCCTCCAACTGAGCTACGATGTCGGCGCGAACCCGCTGGCCATTGTAGCCACGTACCTCCGCGTTCAGCTTAACGGTGTAGCCAAGATCGCGCAGGGAGTTAATTAGGATTTGACCGTCGGTGATTTTGGTGCGCAGAGTGCTAAAATGAGACATGGTGTTTCTCCTCCTTTGTGTAGGGGTTGGAACATCAACAGAAACAATGGGCAACTTCTAGCAGTGAGTTAAGGCCATCTCTACCTCTGCAGCGGCATTTTGGCCTTAACCGTTCGCTAGAACTCCAGTCGCTGGTACTCGGCCACAGCAGCTGCTGCTGGCCGAGCCCGCTGCTGGGCCCATTCCCTCAACGCTACCACTTGCTCCGTCATGGTGCGGGATAGCGGTTGAGTTGCTTTCGTTGCTGCCAAAATGTCCAACTGGGTAAACTCACGGTTCTGGGCAAACGCTTCGTACATGGCAGCAATCAAAACTTGCTCAATCTCCGCGCCGGAGAAGCCCTCGCAGGCAGCAGCCAACTGCCGCAGGTCAAAGCGACTGATGTCGCGCCGCCGCTTCTGCAGGTGGATCCGAAAGATCTCCATGCGCTCGTTGATGTTGGGTAGATCCACGAAGAAGATCTCGTCAAAGCGGCCCTTGCGTAGAAACTCCCCCGGGAGGCGATCCACGCGGTTGGCGGTGGCGATGACGAAGACTGGCGAGCGCTTCTCCTGCATCCAGGTAAGGAAGGAACCGAAGATGCGGCTGGAGGTACCTCCATCGGAGTCACTGGAGCCCGCGGCGCCGGCAAAGGCTTTATCCAGCTCGTCGATGAAGAGGATGGCTGGCGCCAGCGACTCAGCGGTGCGCAGAGCGCTGCGCAGGTTGGCCTCTGATTTCCCCACCATAGAGCCATCGTAGACACGGCCCATGTCCAGGCGCAGCAGGGGCAAGCCCCAGAGACGAGCAGTAGTCTTGGCAATTAAGGACTTGCCGCAGCCCGGCACCCCTAGGATCAGCAGGCCCTTGGGAGCAGGCAGCCCATAGGCTCGGGCTCGCTCAGTAAAGGCCTCGGAACGCTGCAGCAACCAGCGCTTTAACTCTTCCAGACCGCCAACAGCGTCGATGGACTCGTCTTCTTCGATGAACTCGAGGATGCCATTGCGGCGGATCAGTTGCTTTTTCTCGGAAAGGATGATGTCCACCTCCGCCTCGCTAAGGCGGCCATGCATCACCACGGCCTTGCGGTAAACTTTTTCTGCCTCCTCCTGCGTCAGCCCCAGGGCCGCCTTAACCAACTTTTCCCGCGTTTCAGGGCTCACGGATCCCCCCCGCGGAAGCTGCTCCAACTGCCGGTTGAGGATGCGCTCCAACGTGGCCATGTCGGGCAGCGGGAAGTCCACCACGCAGACATCCTTTTCCAGCTCAACCGGAATCACCTGGACTGGCGACATGAGGAGGAGGGTTTTGTAGGATCCCTTGAGGCTGGCCACCGCATCCCGTAGCCAGCGCTTGACCTCAGGGTTGTCGAGAAAGTCGTGCAGATCCTTGAAGACGAAGATGGCAGGATCCTTTTGCTCCATTGCCCACTGAATAGCGGGCTGGGGAGACTGGGTGTTGTGCTGGGTTAGGCTGCGGGGGTTGCCGTATTCAACAATGCCATGAGTAACCGTCCAGATAAACAAGCGGCGCTGCGGCCTAAGAGTACGGGCAATTGCCGCCAGGGTTGCCTCCGCCCGCTCCTCCTCTGAGGTAACCAGGTAAAGCAGTGGGTATTGAGCTTGGATAAGGATGCTGAGCTCTTGCATGGAAAACACCAACTGCGCGGAGGGAAAGAAGCTGAGGTAAAAGCAAGACTAAGAAAGTCTATGCCCTAACTCGGGGCGGAGGAGGCACCCTAAGAAGCGCCTCAGCAGGGCACCAACGCATCCTGGCACCGCTCCCCTGAACTCGTGGCCGCTCCCCAGTATTCCGGCTCCACCTCTCCAAGGATGGCTGTAGTGGCAGACTGGTGGTGGAGAGAGACCACCTCCCCGTTGCGAATGACAAACGGGTGGCTGCACTCAGGGCAGCGGTGAACCCGGTAGGTACTGCCCTGTACTCCCTCAATTACCTCTGGGTGAAGCAGGTAGAAGCTGAGGGCTTTCTCTGCCACCGCTGACATTGGCTCCCGCTCTACGGCAGCCCGAATCTTTAGACTGCGGTGGAGTTCAGGCGAAAGATACAGCGTAACTTTTTGCTTGGCTTCTGGGCCTTCTACAACCTCTGGCCGCTGACTCATGGCTTACTGTTTTCTCGTTGTGTGCCAGGCTTGGGAGCTATCATAGCCAGCCTGACGCCTTGACGGCAAATTTTTAATAATCTGTAACGATCTTCCTGGGGGCCTCTCTAGCTTGTGGAGATCCCCTGCTGGCAGAGTAGGCTAAGGAGGAGATGCAGAAGGTTCATCCCCTATGGAACGCCTCATCACCACCTTCAGCAAAGGCTTCTCCAGCTGGGGCCGTCGTTTCCTGGTACAAGCTGGCGACGCTTTGGCCAGCCTGAAAGACGCGGCCCTCGACAGTGGCAGCCTGTTCCTCTGCAGGGCTCGCATTGCTTTGGCGGAGGCCCGCTTCACCACCCTCAAGGCAATTCGCTCTCGGTCTGGCTCGACTCGCTAGCTGCCCAGATCCTGGAGCCGATAGAGCTTGGCGTAGAGACCGTTGCGGGCCATGAGCTCGGCGTGGGATCCCTCTTCTTTCAGCTCCCCCCGCTGCAGCACCAGGATGCGATCCACATTGCGGATGGTGGAGAGACGGTGGGCGATGATGAGGGCGGTGCGATCCCGCAGGAGGGTTTGCAGGGCGGACTGGATTAGGGCCTCGGTGCCCACATCCAGACTAGCGGTGGCTTCGTCCAAGACTAGGATTTTGGGATCCCGCCACAGGGCCCGCACAAAGCTAATGAGCTGTTTTTGGCCGCTGGAGAGGTTGCTGCCCCGCTCTCGCACGGGGGTGGCGTAACCCTGGGGCAGCTCGCGGATGAGCTCGTGCAGGTGGAGTTGGCGGGCCACCCGCTCTACTGCCGCCAGATCCCCTGCCTCTCCCAGGGTGATGTTTTGTTGGATATCTCCAGAGAACAAGAATCCATCCTGCAGGATCACGCCCAGGTGGCGGTGCAGCTCGGCCTGGGGCAGATCGCGAATGTCCACGCCGTCGATGCGGATGCAGCCGCGAGTTACCTCGTAAAGGCGGCAAAGTAGGCGGATGATGGAGCTTTTGCCAGCTCCGGTGGGCCCCACCAGGGCGACCTTTTCGCCGGGGCGGATGGTGAAGCTGAGGTCTTTGAGCACCCACTCGCCGGGGTTGTAGGCAAACCAGACCTGCTCGAACTGCACCTCCCCTTTGGCCGTTGGGGGCAGGTGGCGCGGCTGAGCAGGATCCCGAATGGCCACGGGGAGGCTGAGGATGTTGTCGATGCGTTCCACGGCAGTGAACCCCGCCTGCAGGGCGGTGAACTTTTCCGCCAACTGGCGCAGGGGGTTGAAAAAGCGCTGGGAAAAGAGAATGAAGGCGTAGAGGCTGCC
>NZ_JANSIV010000057.1:0-19570 GCF_047502705.1 Synechococcus sp. H70.1 | reverse complement strand
ACCTGCTGTCCGCCCACCCACAGGAGAGCGGCCACCGCTAGCCACGCAACCCACTCCAAAACGGCAGAAAGGGCAGCGTCGTAGAAGATGGTCTGATCCACCTCTTGGATATAGCGCCGATTGGTGGCTTGAAAAATCTCGCTGTTGAGCCGCTCCCGGCGAAATAGTTGCACTACGGCAATGCCCAAGACGTTTTCTTGGATCCAAGCGTTGAGCTTGGAGAGCTCTTCCCGGGCGCGAGAGTTGGCGTCTCGGAAGCGACGCTGCAGCTCGAGGACAAGGGCGCTAATCGGCAGGACGATGAGGATCAGCAGTAGGCCCAGATCCCAGCGCTGGCTAAGCATCACCGCTGCAACGACTATCAGGGTAAACAGGTCGCTGACGATGCCAACCGCACCGGTGGAAAACACGTCCCCCAACGCTTCCACGTCACTGGTGAGGCGGGTAATGAGCTTGCCCACGGGGGTGCGATCGAAAAATTGCGCTGGCAGGGCCAGCACGTGGGCAAAGAGATCGTTGCGGATGTCGCGGGTCATCAACTGCCCCAGCTTTTGGCTGCTGTAGCCCTCCAGGGCCTGGAAAACCCAGCGGGCTAGCAGGGTGAGAACCAACAGACCCAAGTGGGGCCAGAGGCCGGCAAGGGGCCTGCTATCACCTTGGGCAAAGGCTTGGGCGATGGGGCCATCTAAGGCCCGCTGCAAGATTAAAGGCTGCACCGCATCCGCCAAGGCCAGGGGCGGCAAAAAGGCCAAGGCGGCCAGCAACAGCTTTAGGTGCCGCCGGGCATAGGGCCAGAGCAGCCGCAGCAACCGCCAATCGCTGCGGGGATCCCTGTGGGAAGCAGCAGCAGGAGGAAAGGGGGCAAGGCTCACTGACTCACACCCAAAAACGATGAAGGCAACAGATCTACTCTAAGCTCCCTCCCTGAGGAGGCTTAGCCCTCCCCCCTGTTCCCTCTCCCAGAGGGAGAGGGGGGTTGGGATTGCTATCCTGGAAGCTTGACGTTCAGGCCAAAGCCGTGCCCCACGAGGCCGCTGGGTCTCAGAAGCGCGGGATCCCGGTGGAAGCCTCAACCTCTCTTTGTGCAGAAGCTTAGCCGCTGGCCGCTGCGCCTTGCCGTGGCTTTGCATGTCCTCTCAGCCCTGGCCTTCTATGGCCTAGCAGTTGGGCAGGCTACCCCAGCACTGTGGCCGCTTTGCTGTTGACGGGGCTGCGCCTGGCCATCGGCGGCTACGAGTACTTGGCCGAATGTGGGGCCCAGCTGCCGGTACCCCGCGAAGATGCTCTTGAGCTGGCTGAGCAGGCAGCAGGCCCCATTCTTGGCTGCACCAAGAGAAAGAAACCCAGCGCTACCTGTCCCAAGAACTGGCCGTCCTCATAGCCCAACTGGGACAGTTCACGCCAGCAGCGAGTCCAACAAGAACCCGCCTAGCCGTAGCTTAGCGTGGATAGCCAATTCCTTAGCCAGGTGGGGGAGAGCCTAGCCGGCCCCATTGTTGAGCCTCTCCAACTGGGCGGAAAATTGAGAGGGGACAAGCTTAGTGCCCACGCCAGCATCGGTCAGCAGTTCCAAGAGCAGGGAATGAGGGGATCCGCCGTCTAGGATGTGGGCAGCCCGAACCCCTTGAGCCAGGGCGCGAATGCAACACTGCACCTTAGGGATCATGCCGCCCCTAACCACGCCGCTCTGGATTAACTGGCGGGCTGTCTCGATATCCAGGAGTGGAATTAGGGAGCTGGGATCGGCAGGGTCTCTGAGGATGCCGGGGGTGTCGGTGAGGAGGATTAACTTTTCGGCCCCCAAAGAGGCTGCCAGCTCCCCGGCCACCGTATCAGCATTGATGTTGTAGGCTTGGCCGGTCTCGTCGGCGGCTACGCTGGCAATGACTGGGATCTGGCTGCCCTCCAGTAGGGTGTGCAGCACCTGGGGGTTGACGCTGCTCACCTCCCCTACAAAGCCAATTTCCGCTCGGCCCTGGGAGCGAGCTCTAATGAGGTTGCCATCCCGGCCACACAGCCCCACCGCCGACCCGCCAGCCAGGCTAATCAACTGCACGATCTGTTTGTTAACCTTGCCCACCAGCACCATCTCCACCACCTCCATGGTGGCAGCATCGGTTACTCGCAGGCCATCGACAAACTTGAAGGGGATACCCAGCTTCTGCAGCCAACTGTTGATTTCCGGCCCCCCGCCATGCACCAGCACCGGCCGAATGCCGACACAGGCAAGAAAGACAATATCCCGTAGCACCTCAGCTCGGCGCTCCTGCTGCACCATGGCGGCGCCGCCGTATTTGATGACCATGATGCGCCCCTGGTACTGCTGAATGTAGGGCAGGGCTTCGATGAGAATCTGCGCCCGTGTCAGGGGATCGCAGGCTACAGCCTGAGGGCTGGTTGTTCCTGAAAGAGAGGCGTTGGTCTGCACGGCCAGGAGTCCCGTGGAAGACAAAAACTTCCAGAAGATCGTACTAGAAACTGACAGGCTGCTAGCTGCGCAAGGTAACCGGAAAGTGTTTCTCCAACTGGGCTCTTACTTGGTTTTGCGCAGCTTCCACCTCTGCCTCGGTGAGGGTGCGATCCAGAGCGCGATAGACCAGGCGGAAGGCGAGGCTGCGCTGCCCTGGTGGTACCCCCTGGCCCCGATATTCGTCAAAAAGCTGCACCGACTGCAGCAGAGGACCTGCCGCCTGGCGGATGACCTTCTCGATTTCCGCCACGGATAGCTCCAGCGGCGCAAAGAAGGCAATGTCTCGCGCCGAGGCGGGGAAAGGTGAAAAGGGAGAAAATTGTACCAGGCTCCGCCTCTCCAGGCCGGCCAGCAGGGGATCCAGATCCACCTCAAACCCATAAACCTCGTCCGGCAACCCCTTCTCCTGGCAGAGGCGGGGGTGCAACTGCCCGAAGATGCCGATGCGGGATCCCTCGATCCAGAGGCCAGCTTGCCGGCCGGGGTGCAACAGGGGCGATTGCGCCGCAGGGGGATCCGGACGAAACTCGGGGGCAAATCCCAGCCGCTCCAGGGCTGAGACCAAGAGCCCCTTGGCCTCAAACCAGTCCATGGGCTGGTTGGAGTGCCGCCAGTCGTTGGGGTTGAGATCCCCACCCAGAATGCCGCCCAGGTGTTCTGCCTCCTGGTAGGGCTCAGGGCTAGAGGGAGGGGCATAGTCGAAGACATGGCCAATTTCAAAAGCCTGTAGAGGGCCATTCCCCTGAGCCCAGTTGTAGCGGAAAGCCTCCACCAAGCCGGGCAGCAGCGCCTTGCGCACGGCCGAGTACTCTGGTGAAAGGGGATTGGCAATTTTCACTAGGGAGCTCTCTGCTTCTGCCGAGCAGAGGGAGATGTGGTACACCTCCGTCAGGCCAATGCCCCGCATCACCTCGCGAATTTGCCGAGTCAAAGCTTCCCGTGTAGAGAGGGATCCCACCTGCGGCTCCGTGGGCAGGGTTTCTGAGAAGCGGTCATAGCCGTAGAGGCGGGCAAACTCCTCAATGAGGTCGATCTCTCGCTCGATATCCCGCAATCGATGGGGGGGAACAGAGACCTGCCAGACGCAGCGGGCTACGCTCGCTGTCTCGGTAGCAGGGCCGGCCTTCGGGGCAGCTTCCTGACAAGGGGAAAGCTGAAAGCCCAGAGCCGACAAAATTTCCTCCACCTCCTCTGGCCGCACCTCCTCCCCCAGCACATCAATGAGCCGCGACAGCCGCAGCTGCAGGGTCCGCTCTAGCGGTGGCCGCTGGTCAAAGGTAGTGAGGCCAACCACCGAGCCTCCGGCCAGCTGCAAAATCAACTGCACCGCCCGATCCCGTGCCAGCTCAAGGGTAGCCATGTTCACACCCCGCTCATAGCGGGCGGAGGCTTCCGTGCGCAGTCCCTGCGAGCGGGCTGAGCGGCGCGTCACCACTGGGTCAAAGAGGGCCGCTTCCAGAAAAACCTTTGTGGTGGCCGCGTCCACCTCCGTCTCCGCTCCTCCCATGACACCGGCTAGGGCCACCGGGTGGCTGCCAGCAACGATGAGATGGCTTTCAGGCTGCAAAGTACGGGTTTGGCCGTCCAGGGTCTTCAGCGTTTCCCCCGCCTGGGCAAAGCGCACCTCAATGGTGGGCTCCTGCTTACCCATGACCTGCAGGAGGCGATCCCAATCGAAGGCGTGCAAAGGCTGGCCCCATTCCAGCAGGATGAAATTGGTAACATCTACAACATTGTTGATGGAGCGCATCCCGGCGGCGGCCAGGCGGTGTTTTAGCCAGTCGGGAGAAGGACCAACCTTGACCCCCTCAATCAGCACGCCGCTGTAGGCGGGGCAGGCTTTGGCGTCGGCAATGCGCAGTTTGAAGTCGGGGATGGGCTGGGCCCGCAGGGACTGTACTGGGGGCAGGCGCAGCGGATGGCGGGTGAGGGCGGCCACCTCGCGGGCAATCCCCACCATGCTCAGGGCATCGGCGCGGTTGGCGGTGGAGGTGAGATCCAGCACCACATCATCTAGGCCCAGGAGGGGGCGCACATCAGAGCCCAGCGGGTGGGCCTTGAGGTCCAGATCGGGCGGAAATTCGTGGATCCCTTCTGAGGTTTTCTCCAAGCCCAGCTCGGCCAGAGAACAAATCATGCCCTCCGAAAGCACCCCTCGCTTTTCTGCTTTGGCAATGGTCAGGTCCACAGCAGGCAAATGGGTGCCTGGCGTGGCTACAGCAACCAGCAGGCCAGGGCGGGCGTTGGCCGCTCCGCAGACAATCGTAGCTGGCTGCTTGCCCCCCAAATCCACCTGGCAAACCCGCAGCTTATCGGCATGGGGATGGGGCTCGACAGTCAGAATCTTGCCCAGAACCACCCCCTCTGCCCAACGGCGGCGGTCCTCGATTTCCTCCACTTCAAAGCCCACCATTGTGAGGGCTTCTGCCAGTTCTTCGGGGGAAAGCTCAAAGTCCACCAGTTCCCGCAACCACTTCAAGGAGATGCGCATCACGACTACAGCGTGCCAACGCCGCCCTCATTATCGCTTACTCCGCTCCCCTCTCAGCAGGACTCCTCCTCCCAAAGCGGGGAGACGGCCTGCGGAACTCTCCAAAGGCTGCGGCGGCGGTGCCGGGCTTGCGGTTCCTCCCTATCCCCCAGCAGCAAAAGTGGCCATCAGGATCAATGACAGCAGGATCCCTGGAAAGAGCAGCGCTATTAGGGTCAGAAACTCAGAAAGGGTCATGGCGCAGAGGTAAGCAGAGGCAGTACTTCTCAACCTAGACCCTCCCCATTGCCCCTCCCTCCTCCTTTTGGGATCCCTTAACCCTCTTTTACCCCAATGCGTGACAAGTCCCGTCCTACCTGGTTTACCTTTGGCGGGCTATGGGCTTTTAATGGTCTTGCTGCCGCCTACGGCAGGGTGGGAGTAGCCAGCAGGCCCTCGGTCCAGGAGCTCACCGTTTGCCTCAGGAGGAGGGAGCCCTTAGCAACTGTGCGGTAGGCATCCCCCCTTGAGGGCGGCAAGGAGGTCAAAACGGAGGAAAGCCCTTCTCCACCAGCTGCAATGGGCATTCAAGGCAAGCGCATTGCTGTTGAGCCGGCTGATCTTCGCCCCTGGCTGAAGGCAGCAGTCTTGGCGGGGGGTGGCGAAATTGTGCCCCTATCCGAAGCAGAAGCCTTGGTCTGGACCGATGGCTTCGATGTACCGAGTTTAAGGCGTTGCCTAGCAGAGGGCCAAGGGATCCGCTGGGTGCAGTTGCCCTGGGCAGGGGTAGAGCCTTTTGCCCAAGCGGGTATTCTGGATCCTGCCTATGTGTGGACCTGCGGCAAAGGAGTGTACGCTCAGGCGGTGGCCGAGCATGCCCTGGCCCTCACTTTGGCCGGCCTGCGGGATCTCAAGCAGCGCGCTCTGGCCCAGACGTGGCAGCCGGGATCCGGCACCAGCCTCTGGGGCAGCCGCGTGGTTATCTTTGGGGCGGGGGGCATTGCCCAGGCGCTGATCCAGTTGTTACAGCCCTTCCGCTGCTCCGTTGACGTGGTGCGGCGCAGGGCGGATCCCTTGCCAGGAGCTAGCCGGGTGGTGACCCTGGCAGAGCGGCAGGCGGTGCTGGCAGGAGCGGATGTGGTGATCCTGGCCTTGGCCCTCACCCCCGAGACAGAGGGGATCATTGCCCGGCCAGAGCTGGAGCAGATGGGATCCGGCTGCTGGCTGGTCAATGTGGCCCGCGGGAAACATATCGTAACTGCAGATCTGGTAAGCGCCTTGCAGGAAGGGATCATTCGAGGCGCTGCCCTAGATGTTACAGACCCAGAGCCGCTGCCGGAGGGACATCCCCTCTGGCGCTTGCCCAATTGCCTCATTACCCCCCACACGGCCATCACCGACGCCATGATTGTCCCTGCCCTCTCCGAGCGGGTGCGGGAAAACGTGCGCCGCTTTCGGCTGGGAGAACCCTTGCTGGGGGTGGTGGATCCGGTTCTGGGTTACTGAGCCCTCACCCTCTCCCGAGGGAAGCAGGGATCTAGGACTCGATGGGAATAGGATCCCGGCCCTCATGGGGGGCCATCTCCTGCACGCGGGCGGCAATAGCCTCAGCCATCTCCTGGGTGCCGACGGGCTCCCCTTGCGCCAGGTCGTAGGTGACGTACTTGCCTTCGGCAATGACCGACCGCACTGCCGCTTCTACCCTCGCGGCAGCTTCCCGCTCGCCCAGGTAGCGCAGCATCATGGCGCCGGAGAGGATAAGGGCAGAGGGGTTGACCTTGTTTTGGCCGGCGTACTTGGGCGCCGAGCCGTGGATGGCCTCAAAAACTGCAATCCCATCCCCAATGTTGGCCCCCGGCGCCACCCCCAGCCCCCCAATCATGCCGGCGCACAGATCCGAGATAATATCCCCATAAAGATTGGTGAGTACCAGCACATCGTAGAGCTGGGGCTTTTGCATCAGTTGCAGGCACATGTTGTCGACAATGCGATCTTCAAACTCGATGTCGGGGTACTCCTGGGCCACCTCCCGTGCCACCTGCAAAAACAGGCCGTCGGTAAACTTCATGATGTTGGCTTTGTGAACGGCCGTTACCTTTTTGCGGCCGTTTTGGCGGGCATATTCAAAAGCAAACTTGACAATGCGACGGCTGCCAAACTCCGAGATGGGTTTGATGCCAATGGCAGATCCCTCGCGGATGAACTTGCCAGAAAGACGCATCATCTCCTCGCGAGCGTGGGCTGCTTCGGGGGTGCCTCGCTCGAACTCGATCCCGGCGTAGAGATCCTCGGTGTTTTCCCGCACCACCACCAGGTCAACGTTTTGAAAGGGGCTTTTGATGCCGGGGATGGACTTGGCCGGGCGCAGGTTGGCGTAGAGATCCAGCTCTTTGCGGATGGCTACATTGACTGAGCGAAAGCCCGTGCCTACAGGGGTGCCGATGGGCCCTTTGATGGCCACTCTGGTTTCCCGGATGGACTCCAACACCTGCGGTGGCAAAGGCGTGCCGTATTTCTCAATCACCTCTACCCCTGCTTCTACTCGGATCCACTCCAAGTCCACCCCGGTGGCCTCCAGGACTGTGGTCATTGCCCTGGTTACTTCCGGGCCAATGCCATCGCCGGGGATCAACGTTACACGATAGGCCACAAATCCTTCTCCTCCCAGGATTGACGCTGGCAGCTTGACGGGATCCCGCCTAGCGCCGGCCTTTGACCCGTGGGGGATCCCTGAGCTTAAACGAAGCTTAAACGACTATAAAACAGGTTGGGGCCATCCAACGCCAAGCTGCGGCAAAACTGCCGCCCCTAGAGGATCCGCAGCGGATCCACATCGAGGCTGACGCGAATCCCCTGGGGGATAGATCCAAGGGCGCTGCCCAGGTGGGCCGCAATCTGGGCGCGATCCCAGGGCTGATCGGGAAGCTGTTTGAGGAGGATCTGCCAGCGGTAGCGGCCGGCAACCCGCTCCACTTGGGCCGGTCCTGGCCCCAACACCTCCGCCGGGATCCCCTGCAGGCCCTCAGCTAGGCGGCTGCAGTAGCGCTCCAGAACCTCCAGGCGGCTGCTGCTCAAGCGCACCAAAATCAGGGCCCGATAGGGGGGATAGCCCCCCTCTTGGCGTTGGCGCAGCTCGGCCTGGACAAAGCCCTCGTAGTTGTGGGCCAGCACCGCTTGCAAGATGGGGTGCTCTGGCAAATAGGTCTGGATAATTGCCTGGCCCGGCAGGGATCCCCGTCCTGCCCGGCCCGCCACTTGGGTCAGGAGTTGAAAGGTACGCTCGCCAGCGCGGTAGTCAGGCTGGTGCAGCAGTCCATCGGCGGCCACCACCCCCACCAGCGTTACCTGGGGGATGTCCAGCCCCTTGGTGAGCATCTGGGTGCCCACCAGCACCTGCGCTTTGCCGCTGCGAAACTGCTCCAGCAAGTCCCGGTGGGATCCCTTGCGGCGAGTGGCGTCGCTGTCGTAGCGCAGGATCCCCAGCTGCGGCCAGTGCTGCTGCAGCACTTCCACCACCTTCTGGGTGCCAGTGCCGAAGTGCTTGAGGTAGGGCGAGCCACAGGCAGGGCAGCGCTGGGGATGGGGTTGGCGGGCGCCGCAGTAGTGACAGCGCAGCTCTTGCCCGCCCTCCACGTGAAAGGTGAGGGAGACATCGCAATGGGCGCAGGTGAGGACAAAGCCGCAACTGCGACAGAGGACAAAGGTGCTGTAGCCGCGGCGGGGCACAAAGAGGATGGCCTGTTCCCCCCTGTCCAAAGTCTCCTGCAGAGCTTGTTGCAGGCGGCGGCTGAGAATGCTGCGGTTACCGGCCTGCAGCTCCTGGCGCATATCCACCAGCTCCAGGTGGGGCAGGGTGGCCGGGATCCCCGCCTGGGGGATGCGCTGCGGCAAAGAGAGGCGAACCCAGCGCTGCGGATCCTGCAGGTGGGCGGCGTAGGTTTCCACCGCCGGTGTAGCGCTGCCTAAAACCAAGGGACAGTTGGCCAGCTCGGCCCGCCACTCCGCCACCTGGCGGGCGTGGTAACAGGGCTGGGGCTGATCCTGCTTGAAGCTGTCATCGTGCTCCTCGTCCAAAACAATCAGGCCGAGATTGGCCAAAGGGGCAAACACCGCCGAGCGGGTGCCGATCACCACCTGGGGAGCAGAGACCAACATCTGCCGCCAGAGGTCGTAGCGCTCCCCTGCCGAGAGGCCGCTGTGGTAAGTCCACACGCGGGATCCCAGCCGCGCCCGAAAGCGATCCGTCAGTTGCGGGGTAAGACCAATCTCCGGCACCAGCACCAAGGCCGACCGCCCCTGCTGTAGCACCTGGGCAATGACTTGCAGGTAGACCTCCGTCTTGCCAGAGCCGGTGACCCCGTGCAGCAGAAAGCGTTGGTTTCGCCCCAGGGCTTGCTGGATGGCCGCCACTGCCTCGGCCTGGGCTGGCGTCAGAGGCTTGGGCCAATCTTTCTCCACAGGCCGGCCGGCCTCCCCCAGCCGCAGCAGAGGTCGCTCGTAGAGGTGCACCCGGCCTTTGCGGGCCAGGCTCTGCAACACTGACCGGCTCACCCCCGCTAGGCGCTCCCACTCGACCAGCAGCAGCTCCCCCCCCTTTTGCTTGAGGATCTGCAGCGCCTTCTGCTGGGGCAGGCTCAGCCCCTCCAGCGAGTCCTCCACTAGGGTGGCCGCCTGTTGGGTTTTCACCCTGCCCCCCTGCTGCTCCTGCCAGAAGCTCTCCACCCAACCCCGCCGCTGCAGCTCCCGCAGAGCCACCTCGGCGCCGGGCAGCTGCTGCTGGAGGTAACGCCAAGACAGCTCCCCCCCCTTCTCCTGGAGCAGCCGCAGCAAAGCCTGGGCAGCCGGCGAACATTCCCCTTGCGGGGATCCAACCAGGCGGATCCGCCGCTGGGAGCGGCTCAGCAAGCCCGGCGGCAAAACGGTGCGCACCACCTGCGCCAGAGGAGTGAGATAGTAATCGGCTACCCGCTGCAGCAGAGGCCAGAACTCCTGGGGCAGGATCCCCTTGGCCACCACCGCCTCGATTGCCCGCACTGACTGGGGATCTACCCCTGCCGGCAACTCGGTGCGCCAGCCCAGGGCCACTGCTCCCACCACCTGCTGGCCAAAGGGAACTCTGAGGAGATCGCCAGCCTCCGGCTCCCATCCCTCCGGCACGCGGTAGATAAAGCACCCCCCCAAGCGAGGATGATCCACCCACACCTCCAACCAGCGGGGAGGAGCGGAATCCCTCACGGACGGGGCAAAAACCGCGGCAGGTCTACCGCTTGCCTCCCGGCCCGAGCCAGCAGAGGTCGTGGCTGAGGCACAGGCTTAGCGGCCTGGAGGGGGGCAGGAGACTTGGCTCCCCTTGGCGTGTCGCCCACCTTGGCCACCCTATCAACCTGAGACGGAATCTCCAGACCTCTGCGCTCTAGGGCTGCCTTCAGGCTAAGCACATGCATTTGTTGCTGCTCGTACTTCTCTTTCAGGGCGCGGTTCTCTTCTAAAAGAGCCGCTCGCTCTGCCTGCAGAGCCTTCACCTGGGCCTCCAAGGCTTCGGTTTGTTCCTGTAAATGGGCAATGGCCACCTGGGCAGAGCGCCACTGGGATTGCCTAGCAGATTGTTCGGCAAGCTGCTCCAAAGCCGCTTGGAGCTGCCGCTCCAACTCCTCAAGATGCTGCTGGGCCTGGGTGTACTGCTTCTGCCAGCGGGCAATTTCCTCCTGGGCTTGGGAGAGGGCCGCCTCTAATTCCTGCCGTTGCTCCTGCCAGCGCTGCTGCGCTTCCGCCTCCGTCTCAGCATAGCCTGCTAGCCGCGCCTCAAGGCGCTCCCGTTCTTCCTGCCAAGCGGCCCGCTGCTCGTTGTAGAGAGCCCGTAGTCCGCTCAGCTCTGCCTGCGCTTCCGCCAGTTGGGTGCGGGCCAAAGAAAGCTCGGCCTTGAAGCGCTGCAGCATCCCCCCCCGTCTTTCGGCCAGATCCTGGGCTTCCAGCAGCGACGCCTGCAGCTCCTGCTGACGGTGTTCCCACTGACGGCGCTCCTGGGCATGGGCCAGCCGTAACTGCTCGATCTGCTCCTGTAAGGCTTCGATGTCTTGGCGCTGCCGCTCGTTGAGGCGTTGTCGTGCCGCCAGCTGAGCTTCTTGCTCCGAGAGCTGAACCTTTTGCTCTGCCAGGGTTTGTTGCAACTGCTGCAGGGCGCGTTCCCGCTCCTGCAGCTGAGTGCGCAGGGCTTGGACTTCAGCCTGCAGATTTTGAAGAGTGTGCTGCTCCTGCAGCTCCCCTGGAGCTTCGGCTAGCCAAGACTGCAACTGCTGCTGCCGCAGGGTCAAAGGAGGGGCTGCCGGGGGATCCGCCTCTGGTTGGGCAAGCGGAACAGCCTCCCGAGCCAACTGGCCAGCCTGAGCCTCGGGAAGGGTGGGATCCGGGTCGCCTGAGGAGGGAACACGCATAGGTAAAGGGAGACGAAGCTTCCTGAAGTATAGGGAGATTTTCTGCTTGGTTCAAGCCAGAGGGCGAAGCTTCATGGCCTCCCGCCCCCCACTTTGCAGACCAGCTACGGCAACCTTGGCCCTCTCCGAGAGTCTCTCCCCACCTCTCTTCCCTCCCCTAACTGCTTTGGCAATGGAGCTTAGCGGACTCGAACCGCTGACCCCTTCAATGCCATTGAAGTGCTCTACCAACTGAGCTAAAGCCCCGAGACTAAAGTCAAAGGGTTCGACAGTAGCATCCCCCTCTACCCAATTCTAGCCTAGAGAAGCAGCTCTGCTGATGCAAGAAGCTTGGCTTTCCTGGGAAATAGCTGCCCTCTTGACCAAGCACCTAATCGGGGGCAAGCCTTATTCCTCCTTCGGACTTCTCCAGGCACAAGCCTCGGCCTATCCTGCCGTAGGCTGCTTTAGGTGGCAGTAGCCAGTATACTACAACTGCTTGACTGTCCGCACTACCCTTCCCCTGCTTGCCTGCAGAGGACGGGGCCAGTTGTGCCTTGGGGTCAGTCGCTCCAGAAGCTTGCCGAGTGATAGAACAGAGTCAGTGACAAGGGGGAGCCTGTGACCCAGGAAAGTCAGCTGAACCGCATTTTGGCGGCTGCTTTGCTAGTGGTTTGCCTCATTGCAGCCCTGATTGGCAGCAGGCGACCTGCTGCCGAGTCGACTCGAGGGGGAGTTGGTCTAGAGACTCCTCGGGGGGCGGATCGCATTGAGGTGGTCACCCTCGAGGGCCCAATAGGCGGCCTGCGCCGCTCGGCCTTGGTGGGCTTGCCCCTCTCCCCTTTGGAGCAGTTGCAAGAGGCGGTTGAGGATAGCACGGTCAAAGCCGTCCTGCTGCGCATCAACAGTCCTGGGGGGGCCGTGGGATCCAGCCAGGAACTCTACCGCGCCGTCACCGCCCTGCGGGAGGCCGGTAAGCCGGTGATCGCCATTCTGGAAGACATTGCCGCCAGCGGCGGCTACTACGTGGCCAGTGCTGCCGACAAGATCTACGCCAACCCGGGTACTCTGACGGGCAGCATAGGAGTGATCATCAGCAGCCTTAACTTCGGCAAATTGCTCGAAAACTACGGCATAGAGCCGCAGACCTTCAAAACCGGCGAGTACAAAGATATTCTTTCCCCTTTCCGTGCTGCTACCCCCCAGGAACAACGTCTGCTGCAAGAGCTGGTCGAGGACACTCTCGACCAGTTTGTTCGCGATGTGGCCCGTGGGCGCCAACGCTTGCCGGAAAAAGGCGCAGAGGCGGTGCTGGATGCAGAGATGATCGCGCGGCGGCAGAGTCTGGATGAGGCCCGCGTGCGCCAGTTGGCTGATGGGCGCCTCTTTACTGGGGCCCAGGCGGTGGAGCTGGGCCTGGTGGATGCCTTGGGAGGATATACCGAAGCCGTGGAGGATCTGCGGCGGATGACGGGGGATCCCTCCTTGTCACCAGCAGGGGAGAGAGATCCGCTCCAACGCGCGCTGCGGCGGCTATTGAGCCAAGGACTGCCTTTGCAAGGGCAAAGTCTCTGGCCAGCTCACTTGGGGGAGAACGACGCGGTGGCCGGGATCCCGGAAGTGCCGCTGCTGTGGATGGCACCGGGCTGGACTTTGCGCTAAATCTAGCACTGATGCATTGGCCGGGTGTGAGGGGAAGCTGTGGATCAAGAATTGTCCACGCCGGACGACGCTGCTGGGCTGGTGGCGGCAGTGCCTAGCCCTCTGGCTACGGCGTCTGCCCCGTGGAGCCAGAGGGAGGCCCTGGGCCAGGGATCCCAGGAGGCGGATCCCCTTGGCAAGACGAGGCTCTGGCCGGATTGCAACCTAGAGCGGGAGTTGCTGACCAGCCGGGCGTGGGTGGAAATTGACGCGGCCCAGTTGCGAGAAAACCTAAGGCTGTTGCAGGCCCGCCTGGGCTCAAATGTGGAGATCTGGGCAGTGGTCAAGGCCAATGCCTACGGCCATGGAGCTCGTTTGGTGGCTCCCCTGCTGGTGGCTGCCGGGGCCAAGGGGCTGTGTGTGGCTACCCTGGCCGAAGGGATCGAGCTGCGCCAGATAGGCTTACAGGCTCCCATCCTGGTTCTAGGTGCTTTGAATACCTGGGCGGAGCTGCAGCAGGCCATGGCTGCGCAGCTAGAGGTCAGCCTCACCCGGGCTGAGCAAATCCCCCTGCTGCGCCAGGTGGCCTGCTGGGCTGGGCGACCAGTTCCGGTGCACGTCAATGTCGATACGGGCATGACCCGCCTGGGGATCCCTTGGCAGGAGGCTGCCGCCGTATGGGGGCAGATCTGCCGGATCCCCGAGCTGGAGGGCCGTAGCCTATTTTCCCACTTCGCAACAGCAGATGAGCCCGATTCTCCAGTAATGGCCCTGCAGGAGGCCCGCTTTGCCCAGGTGGTGGAGCAGATCCGCCAGGCCGGGGATCCCTTGCCCCCCCTGCATCTGGATAACTCTGCCGGCGCCCTCACCCGTCTTCACTACTCCCGCGTGCGGCTGGGGTTAGCCCTCTACGGCTTGTCTCCTGCCCCGCACCTGCAGGTGCCGGGGCTGAGACCAATCCTGCGCCTCAAGGCGCGGCTGACCCACATCCAAACCGTACCTGCCTACACCGGCGTCAGCTACGGACACCGCTACATCACTTCCCGGCCCAGCCGCATTGCCACCCTAGCCATTGGCTACGCCGACGGGATCCCAAGGCAGCTTTCCGGCTGGCTGCGGGGGTGGGTGCGGGGCGGCCTCATCCAGCAGGTGGGCACCATCACCATGGATCAGTGCATGTGGGATGTAACCGAGAGGCCAGACGTCCAGGTGGGGGATGAGGTAGAACTGCTGGGCTCTCACGTAGAGAGGATGGGCTTATCCATCCAGGATTGGGCCGAACAGGTGGGCACCATTTCCTACGAACTGCTGTGTGGGCTTTCTGCCCGCCTGCCGAGGATACTCGTCAACGAAGGGGCCGCTAGCAGTAGCCCTGTTTGCTGAGCTGGGTACGCTAGACGGTAGGAGATCCCGGCTGGAAGAGAGGCGGGGACAATTCGCCATCGGCAATGGAAAGGAGGCAGCCATGGAGGCACGCAAGCCCCTGAGGAGGCTGGAAAATCAAATGGAGCGGGCTGTCCTAGAAGTCGTGAACGAGATGCTGCTTCTAGAAAGCCAGCAGCGTTACTGCTTCTGCGAGCGATTCTGTCACGATGCTGCCGCCCTGGCCCTCAACAACCTCCCGCCTCGCTACGCCACCAGCTTTGAAGGCTCCATCTCCACTCTGGAAGCTATCCAAGCGGATCAAGAGCTGCAGAGGCAAATTCGCCTGGAGGTGGCGAAGGCGATGGACAGGGTGGCAGCCAATCCCCGCTGTCCAGAGCCTAACTGCCCGCTGCTACAGAGGGAGGCTGAGACGGTAGAGTTAGAGCTAGCTCCCAGCGATACTTGACTGACTAAGGGATGGCTGCAGTTGTCTCCCCTGTGCCAGTAGCTTTTCTAGGCCCTGCCGGAACCTATACGGAGTTGGCCGCTCTGCTGGCCTGTCCCGAGCAGCCCCATCTGCACAGCCAGGGATCCCACCCCCTGGTGCCCTACCCCACCATTGGCGCCTGCTTGGAAGCCGTGGCTAGCGGCGAGCAAGCCTGGGCGGTGGTGCCGGTGGAAAACTCCGTTGAGGGCGGGGTCTCCATGACCCTGGATGCCCTCTGGCAACTGGAGGGGCTGAGCATTCGCCAGGCGCTGATCCTGCCGATCCGCCATGCCCTCATCGGCTGTGCTTCGGCCTTGGAGCAGATTGAGCAGGTTTATTCCCATCCCCAAGCCTTGGCCCAATGTCAGGCGTGGCTGCGATCCCATCTGCCCCGGGCCACTTTGATCCCGACCCGGTCGACTACCGAAGAATTGGATCGGCTGCGAGGACAGCCCAAGGCTGCCGTCATCGCCTCAGAGCGGGCCGCTGAGCTCTACCAACTGCCGGTCTTGGCCTGCCCAATCAACGACCACCCGGATAATTGCACTCGCTTTTGGGTGGTGGGCCGCCACGGATCCTCACCCGGAGGATCCCATACTTCCTTGGCCTTTAGCCTGCCCCACAATGTGCCAGGGGCCCTGCTGAAGCCGCTACAGGTCTTTGCGGAGCGGGGCCTCAATATGTCGCGCATCGAGTCGCGCCCCACCAAGAAATCGGCGGGTACCTACGTCTTCTTTGTTGATCTGGAGAACCCGGCCGGCCAGCCCTACCTAGATGCAGAGGTAATTGCTGCTCTGGAAGCGATTGCAGAGACCCTAAAGCTTTTTGGCAGCTACCCCGTCCACGACCTCTGCAAGTCCAGTGAGAGCCTTTCCCTCGCCTCCTAGCGCCAGCTTCAGAGGCTTCCCAAGGGCGGCCACCAGCGAGTTTTTCCCCATAAGGAGGGCAAGGCGTTGAAGTGAGGAATAGCTACTGGTTGTCCAGGGCCTGGTAGTTCTGCCAGGCTTGCCAAAAAACATAGAGGGAAAGCCCAGCAAGAAAGGTTCGGAAAAGCAAGCTGACAATCTCATCCGGCAGCTTGGGCAGGGTGCGGGTACTGATCTGGACGCCCACCAACCCCCCTGTTCCTAGGATTAGGCCTGGGATCCAGAGCACATTCTGGCGGATGGTGCCATCTCCAAAGCCGAGAGCGTTCGCCATCCAGTTGCCCAGGCCCGCATGGCCGAGGGTAGCGGCAGTTGCCGTGAGAACAATTGCCCCCAAGCTGGTTTGGATGGCCACCTTGAGGCTTTCCCCCAACAGCAGGATCTGCAGGGGCACCAGGATGAGGCCACCGCCGAGGCCAAAAAGCCCCGCCAACAAGCCAGCAGCGCCACCGGTGAGGGCGCGGGCCAGCCACAGCGGCATCTGCCTGCCGGCAGTAACAACTGGCCTCTCCAACGCTTGGGCGTGGGCGACCACGGTTTTGCGCAGCTCCACCAGGTAAAGGTTTGCCAGCAACAGCACCCCAAAGGCCGCTAGTAGCAGATAGCTAGGCAGGTAACTGGCAAGGAGCGCCCCTCCCTGCGCTGTAACCAGAGCCGGGATCCCTAGCAGGATCACCCGTTTGGGATCCAACATCCCCATGCGCCAGTTGTGGAGGCTGCCCGCCAGGGAGGTGAGGAGAATGGAAAAGTTGCTGGTGGCCACCGCCTGCAGCGGCGGGATCCCCAAGCTCACCTGCAAGGGCACCAAGATTGTCCCGCCGCCAATGCCCAAAAAACCGGCCAGGATCCCTGCCGCCAGGCCGCCAATTGCCAAGGCCAACCCTTCCTCTACCACGATTGCTCGACCTTGCCTCTCCACCAAGCCTTTGCCATCCTCGCCCTCCCCACCCATGACCGGCTGGCAGAAGATACCGCCTGAATACCGGCGGCAAAGTTAAGACAAAAAGCTCCGGCAGGGCTTGGCCTCCCTCCAGGCGCATCCATCTAAGGCGATCCGCTCCACCTCAGAAGCCAACTTCAAGGCCTTCAGGGCCTGCTCCCCGCCCACCGACGGCTGATTGCCCCCCCGCACACAGTTGATAAAGTGCTCCAGCTCAGCATGGAGCTTGTCAATAGGTTCGATGTGAACCTTCTCGATGAGGCAATCCCGCTGGTAGGATCCCTGGCCGTAGTCGCTGCTGCTGCCTCCCTGGCGGTAGATGGAGATCTCGTTGTGCAGAAAGTCGGCCTCCACGAGGGCATTTTTGCAGTGGACGGCAATTTTGCGCACCTTGCGGTGGGTGACCTTGCTGGCGGTGAGAGTGGCGATGGCGCCGTTGGCAAAGGTGAGGGTGGCAGTGACGTAGTCCAGGTAGCCCAGCTTGGAGGCGCGGTTGCCGCTGGCAGTAATCTGGGTTACAGGGGAAGGGATCAGCTCCAGCAACAGGTCAATGTCGTGGATCATCAGGTCAAACACCACCGACACATCGCTGGCGCGGTCGGAATAAGGGCTAAGGCGATGGGCCTCAAAGGCCAGCGGTTCTTCGCGCTGCAAAACTTGCCCCAGCCTTTGAAAAACAGGGCTGAAGCGCTCAATGTGTCCCACCTGCAGAATACAATTGCAGTCGGCGGCGCGGTTGACTAGGGATTCTGCCTCAGCAATGCTGGCGGCAATGGGCTTTTCAATTAACACGTGCACCCCCGCCTCCAGGCAGGCCATACCCACCTCGTGGTGAAGAACGGTGGGAACGGCAATGGCAACAGCGGCCACGTGGGGCAGCAGTTCCCGGTAGTCTTCGTAGAAGTGAACCCGATAGCGGCTGGCTACATCCAAGCCCCGCTCCACATTGATGTCAGCCACGCCCACCACTTGCACATCCTTCATCAAGCTAAAGACGCGGGCGTGGTGCTGGCCCATGTTGCCGACCCCAATGACGCCCACAGGGACTGGCTGCCCGGGGTAACGGCGGGGAGAGTTGGTAGGACGCGGGCAGGATCGAGCCATAGGTTACCACTACCTCCACCACAAGCGCTTAACAAACCACACCCCGCCTCTGGGCAAAAAACAAACTGCCCAAAGCTTACCATGCCCTCCTCAAATCCAGTTCAAGCCGGGGACAGGCGGCAGGCGCAGGGGTGCTCGCTCACAGGCCTGGGGGCTAAAGCAAAAGAGCGGGGTCGGCGTGGGGCGAAACCACATGCGGGCATAGAACCCACTGGGGCTCAGGGGGAGGCCAAACCAAATCGGGAAAAAGAAGACAAAAGAAGCCAAGACCAAGCCCACCGCCGTCAGGCTCACCCTCCGCCAGAAGCGACGAGAGTGCCGCCAGCCCAGCAGTACCAGCCAGGCCAGGGCCAGTGTGCTAAAGGCCAGAGCACTCATGTAGTGGTAGATGAAAACGCAGCGGCTAACGATAAACCAGGGTAGGTAGTTGGCTGCATAGCCAATGAGGATAAAGGCTTCTAGGCCGTGGAAGCGGCGGATCCCGCGCCAGACCAGTACCAAGATCGACCCCGTCCCCAGCCACCACAGCCAGGGATTGCCCAGGCCATGGACAACTCGCCAGAGATTGCCCTGGGTGCTGAAGTAGTAGCCCACTGGGCGGCCCATAATCGGCCAAGACCAGGCCCCTGCCGAGGCCAAGGGGGTGGTTAGCCAAGGGCGCAGTGCCGGAAACCAGGCCACCAGGGAGCGCAAGCTGGTGGAGCAATAGGGGTGAACAGGGGTGTTTTCATCTACCACGAGGTCAGCATGCAGGTGCCCGCTGTAAACCGCCTGATTGATGAGCACCAGGGATCGAAAGTAGTTCTGGATCCCCGTCCAGCTCCAGTCCAGGGTTAGCCCCTGCTGCGGGTTAAGCTGCAGGTGGGGGATCCACTGGATGGCGTAGAAAGCCAGCGGCGCAAGGACAAAGCAAAAGGCGTAGTGCCACCAGCGCAGGTGGCGGATTTGGATCAAAATGCCCAAGCGGGGGATCCACTGCGGGCGCAGCCAGACCACCCCCCAGACGAGGATCCCCAGCAGGGCAAACATGAAGGCAAACCAGAGGCCATTCCACTTTACCGAAGCCGCTGCCCCCAGCAGGATCCCAGAAGCCGTCAGGTGAGCGGCCCGTTGCCAACCGCGGCGTTCCAGCCCGCTCAGCAGCAAAACGGTGGCCGCTAGGCCAAAGGCCACCAAGTACACGTTAATCAGGCCAAAGCGGGACTCCACCAGAAACAGCCCGTCGCTTAGGAGCAGCACCCCACTCAAGAGGGCAAAGCCCACATGGTAAGTAAGGCGATAGGCCAAGCCAGTAAGCAAAAGTGGAATTAAGGATCCACACAGGGCGGTGGCCAGGCGAAAGCCCCACTCGTTGCGGCCAAAGAGCTGGATGCTGAGGGCAATGAAGTACTTCCCCAGCGGCGGATGCACGTCGTAGAAGGGTTTGCCGTCGAGGTAATTTTGGGCAAACTGGGGAAAATACACCTCGTCAAACACCGGCGCCGGCAACTCGGCCAGGCGCCAGAGGCGCAGCCCCAGGCTCACTAGAAAGATAGCGAGCGCCCCCCCCAACAGCCAGCGGCGGTCTCCCGCTGGCCCAATTGCCGCCGCAGTAGAAGCAGCCGTCTCTAGCTCTGGAAAATGGCCGGCAGCTACCCCCTCGTGGGCGGAGGCAGCCAGGGGCGGGTTGTCCCTTTCCGGCCTTGTGGGTTGGGGAGGGTGGGGTTCTGAGGTCAAGGACGGGAACGGCAGCAAGGATCCTCAGTGCTACTTTAACC
>NZ_JANSIV010000056.1:0-1160 GCF_047502705.1 Synechococcus sp. H70.1 | reverse complement strand
CACTGTATACTCAAGAGCCAATCAGTGTCGGGATGAAAGCCATTCGTGCTTCAATTGAGGAGAAAAAGTTTCCCGCCGTGGGTTGCTCGGTGGCCGCTGTACCAACAAGTCTGGGAAGCGGGAAGCCCGTACTCTATCGGTTCGCGCAGCGTGGCGTAAGCCATGTTGCGTTGACTCAACGAAGAGGAGTGCCAGGAGTACGTCACCCCAGGGCAATATCCAGCAGCAGCATCACCACAAACCCACTGAGAACGCCAAAGGTGCCCTCCCGCTCCAGCCCCCGCCGGTGCGACTCGGGGAGGATCTCATCCGAGATCACAAACAACATTGCCCCGGCAGCAAAGGCCATGCCCCAGGGCAACAAGGACTGCGCCAGAGAAACCACCGTCGCTCCCAGGATGCCGCCGATGGGCTCCACCAGTCCGGTCAGCAGGGCAATGGCAAAAGCAAACAGCCGCGAGTACCCCTGGCCTGCCAGCGACAAGGCCACCACCAGCCCTTCCGGCATGTTCTGCAGGCCGATCCCCAGGGTCAGCACCAGCCCATCGCCGACCTGGCCGGTGGCAAACCCCACCCCCACCGCCAAGCCTTCCGGGAAGTTGTGCAAGGCAATGGCGATGATAAAGAGCCAGATCCGCTTTAGATGGGCGCGGTTCTCCCCTTCGATCCCTTTAAAGAAGTGCTCGTGGGGAAGAAGCTGGTGGGCACTCTCGAGGAAGATCGCCCCCAGCAACAAGCCCGCCACCATCACTACGGCCGCCCCCAACTGGGAATATCCCAGTGCCAGCGCCGCCTCGGTGCCCGGCACCAGCAGCGAAAACGAGGTGGCAGCCAACATTACCCCACCCCCAAACCCCAGCAGGATCCCTTGCACCCTCGCCGAGAGCGAGGGGAGAAACAGCGCCGGCAAAGCCCCCAGCCCCGTTGCTAATCCGGCCACAAAGCTGGCCAGGGATCCCGTTGCAATTGGATGCACAAGCCACTCTCCGTCAAGGCCCAATGCCTCTCAATTTTCCCCCATCCGCCGGCTCTTTCTCCTCGACGGCTGAAGATGGCTCTCCGGCTGCTGAGGCGCAGCTTGCAACCTTCCCCACAAGTGTCGTAGGCGGATCCCCGCTCTGGAGCTCGTCACCCTGCCAGGCACCAGACAACCTAGGTGT
>NZ_JANSIV010000055.1:0-7745 GCF_047502705.1 Synechococcus sp. H70.1 | reverse complement strand
GGCCCAGGGCTTCAGGACGGACTCGAGTAAACCTAGGTTCTGAGTTTACGCGCCACCCTTCCGCCCTGGTCGTTGCCAGGGAAAGGTAAAGTAGCCAAAAAAGGGAGCGCGCCAAAGCATTGGCCTGCACTGAAAGTTCGCTAGCCTGCTATGACTATACCCGAAAAAGTTTTGTTTGACATCCCCTAGGACGGGATCCCGATCAATCCAGCCAATTTTCCCCGGCCGATCTTCAAGCTAAGCTTGCCCTGGCAATCCAGTAGCCGCACTGGTGCTCCCCCTTGACCTGCCAGGTGAGGCGCTCCACCCGGCAATCGGGCAGGGCGGCGGCAAACATCTCCAGCTCGTGGCCGCAGATGCTGGGAAAGCGCTGGGCAATCTGGGCGATGGCGCAGTGGTGCTCCACGAAAACATATTGCTCGACATAGTGCTTAGACCCCTCTGCTGCAATCGGTGCAGCCAGGTCGGCAGGATAGGGGTAGTACTCCGCCATGTAGCCCTCTGCCTGGCGCAACTGCACCAAGCGCTCCAGCCGCTCGGTCAGGGATCCAGAGCCTATCTTGGCTCGGTACTCCTGGGCTTTGCGCTGCCACTGCTGCTGGAGTAAGGATCCCATCTGTTCCGCTCCCAGAGTTTCAGCCAGCGTGTTGAGCAGGCCAAGGGCAAACTTGTCGTAGCTGGCAGGGAATTGCGCTTCCCCCTGGGGGCTAAGCTGATAGAGGTGTTGGGGGCGGCCCAGGCCACTGGGCTGTGCGACATGGTGGATCAGTCCCTCCGCCTCCAGATCCTTGAGGTGGCGGCGAGTTGCTTGGGGAGAAATGCCCAGGTGCTCTGCCAAAGCCTGGGCGGTGGCCTGCCCCGCCTTGCGCAGGTAGATCAAAATGGCCTGCTTGCTGGAAAGGGGTTGCGTAAACGGACCGCTGATCTTCCGCGCGCTCTCCACCCTTGCCCTCCTAGTTGGACTGGGTTTACTCAGCTGCCGCTGCCAGCCCCGCTCTCTGCTACTTTGACAACGGGATCATTCCTAAAGTAACCTGAGGATTAGCTAAGCAACAACCATGTTGTTTTAATTGGCCACCAGTTTTGCCCCTGTCCCTAACCGAGAGCTATCCATGTCTACGAGCGTCCGCACCCTGGTTAGCCAGCCTTACAAGTACGGCTTTGTTACCGACATCCCTTCTGAGTCCATCGGCAAAGGCTTAAACGAGGACATCATTCGGCAAATTTGGGCCAAGAAGGGAGAGCCGGACTTTATGCTGGAGTTTCGGCTGCGGGCCTACCGCCAGTGGCTGAAGATGAGCGAGCCCACCTGGCCAAACGTCACCTACCCACCCATTGACTACCAGAACATCGTCTACTACTCTGCTCCCAAGGTAAAGGAGAAGAAAAAGAGCCTCGACGAAGTGGATCCCGTGCTGCTGGAAACCTTTGAGAAGCTGGGGATCCCTTTGTCGGAACAAAAGCGGCTGGCTAATGTTGCAGTAGACGCCATTTTCGACAGTGTCTCAGTGGCCACCACCTTCCGGGAGAAGTTGGCCAAGGAAGGGATCATTTTCTGCTCCATGTCGGAGGCGCTGCGGGAGTATCCTGACTTGGTGCGCAAGTACCTGGGCACGGTGGTACCTATTACCGACAACTACTACGCGGCGCTGAACTCGGCAGTGTTTAGCGATGGCTCCTTTGTCTATGTGCCCAAAGGGGTGCGCTGCCCAATGGAGCTTTCCACCTATTTCCGCATCAACAACGGCGAGTTGGGCCAGTTCGAGCGCACCCTAATCATTGCTGACGAGGGATCCTACGTCAGCTACCTAGAAGGCTGCACGGCTCCCATGTTCGACACCAACCAACTGCACGCAGCGGTGGTGGAGCTGATTGCCCTAGACAATGCCGAGATCAAGTACTCGACGGTGCAGAACTGGTATGCCGGCGACGAAAACGGCAAGGGCGGCATCTACAACTTCGTGACCAAACGCGGCCTCTGTCAGGGGGCCAACTCCAAGATCTCCTGGACGCAGGTGGAGACCGGCTCTGCCATCACCTGGAAATATCCCAGTTGTGTGTTGGTAGGGGAAAACTCGGTGGGCGAGTTCTACTCAGTGGCCCTGACCAACCACTACCAGCAGGCCGACACGGGCACCAAGATGATCCACATAGGCCGCAACACCCGCAGCAAGATCATCTCCAAAGGCATCTCGGCAGGGCACTCTAGAAACAGCTATCGTGGCCTGGTAAAAATTGGGCCAAAAGCAGAGGGCGCCCGCAACTTTTCCCAGTGCGATTCTCTCTTGATTGGGGATCAGTGCAGTGCCAACACCTTCCCCTACATTGAGGTGCAAAACAACACTGCCAAGGTAGAGCACGAAGCTTCCACTTCCAAGATTGGAGAAGAGCAACTGTTCTACTTCCAATCGCGCGGCATTTCTGTAGAAGACGCCGTCTCCATGATCATCAGCGGCTTCTGCCGAGAGGTGTTCAACCAATTGCCGATGGAGTTTGCCGTCGAGGCGGATCGGCTGCTAAGCCTGAAGCTGGAGGGATCCGTTGGCTAGATCCCCGACGAGTACAATTGGGGGCAAGCCTGCCCACCCCTACTTCGACCCAAGAGTAACTGCTGACATGATCCGGGAAAACAGCCCTGTCATCTTATCTGTCCGCGATCTCAGGGCTGAGATCGACGGCACCCCTATCCTCAAGGGGGTGAACCTGGAGATCCGGGCCGGTGAAATTCACGCCCTCATGGGTCCAAATGGCTCCGGGAAAAGCACCTTCTCCAAGATCTTGGCCGGCCACCCGGACTACCGGGTAACAGGAGGTGAGATTCTCTATCTAGGCAAGAACCTCTTGGAAATGGAGCCGGAGGAGCGGGCCTGGGCTGGGATCTTTTTGGCCTTTCAATACCCCATCGAGATTCCCGGAGTGAGCAACTTGGACTTCTTGCGCGCTGCCTACAACGCCCGGCAAAAATATCGGGATCAGCCGGAAATGGATCCCCTTGAGTTTGATGACTTCGTGCGCCAAAAGCTGGGTCTGGTCAAAATGGATCCGGCTTTTTTGGAGCGCTCCGTCAACGAAGGGTTTTCTGGCGGTGAGAAAAAGCGCAACGAGATCCTGCAGATGGCCGTGCTGGAACCCACGCTGGCTATTTTGGACGAGACGGATTCTGGCCTGGATATCGACGCGCTGCGCATCGTTGCCCAGGGCATTAACCAACTGGCTGGTCCTGAGAAGGCTATGCTCCTCATTACCCACTACCAGCGCCTGCTGGAGTACGTGACCCCTGACTATGTGCATGTGATGGAAGGGGGGCGCATTCTCCTTAGCGGCGATAAGACCTTGGCGCTGGAGCTGGAGAAGCGGGGCTACGACTGGCTCAAGGAGGAGGTGGGATGAGCGCTGCGGTGCCCAAGTCCTCGGTTCGAGATGGGGGCGCTGAGCGCTTTGGCCGTTCCTTTCTAGAGCACATCCTCCGCCAAATTCCGGAGGTGGAGGATCCCCATACCCCTCTGAGACAGCAGGCCCGCGCCCAACTGGCGGAACTGGGGATCCCCACCCCCCGCGAGGAAGACTGGAAATACAGCGACCTCTCGCCGCTAGTGGCCCACACCTTTCGCCTAGCCGGCCCTGGGGAGCCAGGTCTGGAGGTAGCCGCTCTTGAGCCCTGGCTGTGGCCGGAAAGCCGTTACAGCTATGCCGTCTTTGTCAACGGCTACTTTGCTCCCCACCTTTCTAACTTGAGCGGCCTGCCCTCAGCCCTGCGAATTACTCCCCTAAGCCAGTCGGCTCCTGGATGGTTGCAAACCATCGCCAAGGTCGACGTCTTCAGCGCCCTCAACACCGCCCATCTAGGCGATGGGATCCAGATTGAGCTGCTGCCCCAGCAGGAGGTTTTGCCGCCCTTGCACCTGCTCTGGATCACTCTGGCCCCAGAGGGAGAGGCGGTTTTGGCCCAGCCCCGCTGCCTGGTAACTTTGCAGGCTAACACTGCCCTCACCCTCATTGAGGATCACGTCTCGGGGGGGGCAGGGATTCCCTTTGGCAACGCCGTTACCGAGATTGCCCTGGCCGAAGGAGCCCGCCTGCACCATGTAATCTTGCAGCGGCAGGGATCCCAGGCTTTTCACATCAACCAAACTGCTGTGCGCCAGGGTCGCCACAGCCACTACCGGCTGCAGGTCCTGCAGTGGGGATCCCAGTTTTCCCGCCACAACCTGGAGATTGCCCAGGTGGAGCCCCAGGCCCACACCCACCTGCAGGGGCTGACCCTGCTGAAGGGATCCCAGCACAGTGACACCCACTCCCGCTTGAGGCACCAAGCCCCCCAGGGTAGCAGCCGCCAACTGCACAAGTGCATTGTCGACGAGACAGCCCGTGCGGTCTTTAGCGGGCGCATTCTCGTCAGTCGAGAAGCCCAACTAACCGACGCAGCCCAAACCAACCGCAACTTACTCCTAAGCCCCAAAGCGCGGGTGGATACCCGGCCCCAACTGGAGATCTTTGCCGACAACGTCAAATGCACCCACGGAGCCACCGTGGGCCAACTGGAGGCCGAGGAGATCTTCTACCTGCAAAGCCGCGGCATCCCCCTAGCCCAAGCCCGCCAACTGCTCACCTACGCCTTTGCAGCCGAAATCCTCGAGGGGATCCCTGTGGCTCAGCTTCCCTCTCTGGTAGCCCAGCAGTTGGGGCCTGGCTAAATTGCCTTCCCATTGACAGCTAACCGTTGCAAAAGGAGGGGCCGTAGCCCATAGCCGCGGCCACGGGTCTCTGCCCTGCCTATGGTGGAACGGTCTGTGGCTGACGGCAGGGGGCCTTCCTGAGCCATTTGGGCAAAATCAATCCCATCTCTCTGCTGCTGAAGTTCCAGAAGCCAGGCTAGATTAAGCACTTCTTGCACCCCTCTTTATCCAGAGGCAGAACATCCATTGAATGCCCCCTTGAGAAGAGCCTTTCTCCCCTAGAGTGAAATACGACCCGGAACGGAGTCGCAAACTTTTGCTTGCAGAAGTACGTCAGGAGGTTATGATCTCTTAGAGAGGGCTGTAGGGTATTAGAAAATGTCGGATATACCACCACAACCTCTAACCGGGAAGGCTCTATTGCAGAAGATAGAGGCTTTGGGGCACCTGCCTCGCCGGGAAACGGCAAAGCGCTGTGGCTACGTAACCGTGACCAAGAACAACAAGCTCCGCGTCAACTTAAATGCTTTTTATGATGCGGTGCTGGCGGCAAAAGGTCTGAGCCTCGGCCCCAGCTCTAGCCGGGAAAAGCGCGGTCGCGAGCCCTCCTTTCGCGTCAGCGTTCACAAAAATGGGCAGATCATCATCGGGTCTGCCTACACCAAACAGATGAATCTCAAGCCTGGCGATGAGTTCGAGATCCAGCTGGGCTATAAGCACATTCACCTCAAGCAGGTGTTAAACGGCCAGGTCATGGAGGACGCAACCTCAGAAGAAGCTCCCCCCAAAAAGACGCGGGGCTCCCGGAAAAAAGCGGCAGGAGGTTGAAGGCCTTCTCAAGAGAGGGGATCCAGTGGAGCAGCAGTGCCTCTTTAGCCTTCCCTATGATGGGATCCAAAGCATAGGTTTACCGAAGGTGCTGATCCCCTAGACTGAGGATCCCTATGCAGCAGACCGTTCAACCTCCCCTCCAGTTTCTGCCGCCGCGATTGACGCCGTGGGTAGTTCGTTTTGTGCAAACAGGCTTGCCTTTTTGGTTGCGCTGGGCCAAAGGGATCCCGCGCGTTGAGGTGGATGGGGGCGAGCGGTTGGCTCAGCTTTATCAGCAATTTGAGGCGGGCAAGATTCGCCTGTTGGTAGCCTTTCGCCACCCCACTCTCGACGATCCCCCCTGCCTGCTGTACTTGTTTTCCCATCTTCTGCCGCAGCTGGCCCGACAGCAGGGGATCCGCCTCCAGCGGCGGCCCCACGTCCTGTTTGTCTACGACCGCGGCCTGCCGCTATGGCTGGGGGCCATTGCCAGTTGGGGCTTGCCCCGGCTGGGTGGGATCCCGATTTTGCGGGGCCGTCTAGATCGGGCGGGGCTGAAGAGCTCTCGCGAGCAGTTGGTCTCGGGCCCCTATCCGTTGGCAGTAGCACCCGAGGGGACAATCAACGGCATGAGTGGGCTGCTTAACCCGCTGGAGCCGGGGGTAGCCCAGTTGAGCTTTTGGGCCGTGGAAGATCTGCTCAAGGCGGGGCGGCCCGAGGAAGTGCTGATCCTACCGGTGGGCCTCCGCTACTACTACTTGAAGGATCCCCGGGCAGCCCTCGATAGGTTACTCCGCCGCATGGAGGCCGATTGCCAGCTGCCGACCAGGCGCTCCGCCCATGTTGGCCAAGGCTTTCTCATGGCCCGCTTGCTCCGCCTGGCTGAACATCTCATTCAGATTATGGAGGGCTTTTACGAGCGCTTCTATGCTCCTACTTTGCCTACTGCAATTCGGATCAAGCGGAGAGAGGGAGGGGATCTGCGGGCACGTCTACAAAGCTTATCGGATCTGGCTCTGCGCGTGGCTGAGCAGCGCTTTGGCCTACAGCCGCAGGGAGACTTCATCGAGCGGCGGCATCGCCTCGAACAGGCAGGCTGGTCCTGGATCTACCGGGAAGATATTTCCAATATTGCTACCCTCTCAGCTGTAGAGAAGGGGCTGGCCAATCGCATTGCCTCTGAAGCCACTTTCCACCTCTGGCACATGCGCTTGGTGGAAACCCTGATGGTGTTTGCTGTCCGTCCCCTACCTGAGCGGCCTAGCCTGGAGGAGCTGGCTGAAACCGCACTGCGACTGTGGCACCTACTGGCTTGGATCAAAGGCCAGAATCCCCTGAGTGCTCCTCCCCCTCAGCTGGGACCGCGATTAGCCCGTTTCCGCATTGGAGATCCCCTCTCAGTTTCAGAGCGCTGGTCCACCTACCAGGCCAACCGCCGGCAAGCTATCCAAGCTCTGACGCAGGAGCTGCAGGCGGCCATGGAGCGACTCCTGCCCTCCCCTACGGCTGTTCCCGCTGGCTGACTCAGGGTTGCGCCGCGAACGGGGTCTGCCAGCCCCTCCCCCTTAGCCCAGCTTTCCCTGCTAGGACAGAAGGTTTTTTTGCAGCATTTTGGGCCCGCAAGACGAATCTTTGCATTACCTGACAGGAAAGTGAAGGAAAAGGGAAGCTCCCGGCACTTGCGGTAGAAAGGGAGCAAGGGATATCAGGCAGGCTGGCCTTCACCTATGTCTGAGGAGCTGCTCCGCGCCATTCGCAAACGCGATCTTGAGGCCGCTACGTTAGCTGTGCAGCAGCTGCGTTCTCAACGTCTTAGCGAGGCGGCGATTACCTCAATAGTGATGGTGGCCGTGGAGCGGTTAGCTTGGGATGAGGGTGATCGGGCTGCCGCTAGGTGGTTGCTGCGTCGCTGCGCTCGACGGCGCTGACAGGGATCCCCTCCCCTTCTAAGGGGGCTATCCCTGGCTCTGTTTCCAAGGTGCCGATGGCCGCCTCTGAGCTCTGCTGATGTGGTTAGGGTCTCGGCCAGTTTCACTAGTTTTCGCTGGGGTTGTCGGGTTTCTTGTTGGATCTTCCTCGAGGAACATCAACCTCCGAAGACAAGCTGAGCGGTAGTCGGAGAGGCCCATGCTTCTTTGCTGCCCAAGCCAGACTTCTGGTAAAGCAGAGACGCGCTGGGAGCGAAGCCGAAGTCATGGGCGTCTTTAAAAACCCAGGCCGTCTGCTCCTGAAGTCACCGTGCCTTTTTCTGGGTCTAGG
>NZ_JANSIV010000054.1:23807-38363 GCF_047502705.1 Synechococcus sp. H70.1 | reverse complement strand
GCAAGAGGATCTCGAGGATCGTCCACAATGAGGTAGCGCTGCTGGAACAACCAACCGTTTTGGTGGGGGAGATGGCTTCAGCTCAATACCGCCTGGTGCCGGTGCGGCCAGAAGACGGCGGCTTTTATCCAGAGCATCTCTTTTTGGCTCTGGAGGCCACCCAACTGGGCTACTGGCAACTGGATCTGCGCAGCGGGGAGCTGAGCAGTTCCCCTCAGTGCAAGGCCAAGTACGGACGGGATCCCGGCGAGGAGTTCACTCTGGAGATGTTTTTCGAGAGCGTTCACCCCGAGGATCGCCAAAGGGTGAAGGAAGCTCTCCAGTTGGCGGGGCCTAGAGCATTGGAGGGGGATCCCAACTTGGCAGTCGAGTACCGTGCCCATCTCGCAGACGGGCAGGTGCGCTGGCACCTCTCTCAGGGGATTGTGCTCCTGGGGCCGGAAGGGGATCCCAGCCATGTAGTCGGGGTAACCCTGGACATCACCGAGCGCAAGCAGGCCGAGCTAAAGCTGCAGCAACAGGTGCAGCGGGAAAAACTGCTTAACCGGCTCATTCAAGCCATCAGCACCTCTTTGGATCTACCCACCCTCTTTGAGGTAGCGGTGCAGGAAGTAGGCCAGGTTTTGCAGGCAGCGCGGGTTACCCTTTACCAATATCTGCCTGCCGAGAAGGTGTGGGTGGGCATTGCCGGCTATGTTCGCTCCCCCGATGTGCCCAGTGCTCTCCACCTGCGCATACCAGATGATCCAGAGATTCCAGCCATCCAGCACTTCAAGTGGCTGCAAGTTTTTCACGTGGCGGATCCCAAGCAAGTTTCCGATCCCTTTGCATTGCAGGAAAGGCAAGACTGCCAGCTCGGCCCCTGGCTAGGGATCCCGGTGGCCTGTCAAGGGAAACTGTGGGGCGCTCTAGCCCTGAGGCGCCTGATCTCTGAACCCGATTGGCAAGAGGAAGAGATCGAGTTAGCTAGGGCAATTGGCGATCACCTGGCAGTCGCCATTCGACAGGCGGAACTTTATCAAAGGCTGCAGCAAGCCAACGCCGAACTGGATTACCAAGTGCGGGTGCGCAACGGCCAACTGCAGCAAGCCTACGAAGACGAGGCCCTGCTGCAACTGATCACGGAAGAAATTCGCTCCAGCCTAGATGAACAAAAGATTTTGGAGACCGTGGCGCAAGAACTGGCCCTCAGACTGGGTCTTTCTGGCTGCATGATTGCCCTCCATAACCCAGAACGACAGGTTAGCGTTTTGGCCTTGGATTATCGACCTGGAGAAGGGATCCGCCGTTTTCCCCTGGAGATCCCCTTTGCCGAGTTTGCCGAGGTGCTCCAGCCGCTTCAAGGTGGGCAGTTCTGCCATTTCAGCCACCTTGGCCACCCCTGCTGGCCCGGCTACGATCGCCACACGCTGCTGGTACTTCCCATTTGCGATGCTCAGGACAGCGAATTTCTCCTGCTGGGAAATATTTGTGGAGCGCGTCCGCCGGGTCAGGTGTTTGGCGAGCGGGAACAGCGCTTGATGCGGCGGGTGGCCAGCCAGTGTGCTATTGCCATTCGCCAGGCCCGGCTTTTCCAAACCGTGCAGCAGCAGGTGCAGCAGTTGCAGAAGCTCAACCACCTCAAGGATGAGTTTCTGCACATGGTCTCCCACGAGATGCGCACGCCTTTGACCAACATGAAGCTGGCAATTGCTTTTCTCTCCAGGGCCAACCTGACGGAGCGGGAGCGGCGCTACTTGCAGATTTTGGAGATGGAGACCAACCGCGAGCTGGACTTGATCAACGAGCTCTTGGAATTGCAAGCTATTGAAGGCGGAAATAGGGATCTCAATCTAACCTGGTTATCTCCTCAGGAGTGGATCCCCAATCTTTCCGAGCCCTTCCGGCTGCGAGCTGCCCAGCAGAACCAACAGTTTCAGTTGGAATGGGATCCCGACCTTTTGCCCCTCCGTACAGATGAGGGCTTGCTGTCGCGGGTGGTGGGCGAACTTTTGAACAACGCCTGCAAGTACACGCCGGCTGGGGAAAGCATCTGTTTGCGCTTTAGCCAGACCCATCAACAGGGCCGTCCCGGCTGGCTGATCGAGGTGCGCAATACAGGGGTGGAAATTCCTCCAGAGGCGTTGCCCCATGTGTTTGAAAAGTTCTACCGCATCCCACAGTTGGATCGCCGCAAGGCCGGAGGGACAGGCCTAGGCCTGCCGCTGGCCCAAAAGGCTATGGAGATGTTAGAGGGATCCCTGACTGTAGAAAGCCACTCTGGTCAGGTCATCTTTCGGGTGTGGTGTCCATCCCAAAGTCGATTGCCCCAAAACTCACCCGCCGAGCAAGACACTCAGCGCCTTGCGCAGGACTCGAACCTGCAACCATCGACTTAGAAGGTCGGTGCTCTATCCATTGAGCTAGCAAGGCAAGTTGCAGAGCCATTATATCCTTGGAGCAGTTCGCCTCTCTATAACTTGCTCCTTCCCAGCTGTACAAGAGCTTCCTGCAGGGATCCCAGTCGCTAAAGTTATAACGAAGGTCTTGGTGGGGAGAACCGGGATCCCGATGCCACCACTTCCCGATCCTAGCCCAGTCGATGAAAAGAAGGCTGCTTGCGTCCGCGAGTCGGAAACCTCCCCCGGCTGCGGATCCCTCTCGCCAGCCGCTAGACGCCTGCTGCAGCTCTACCACGGCGGCAGTTTTGTCCTTTTGAGCCTGGTGTGGCTATTGGTCGGGATCCCCAGTCTCTGGGCTCTGCGGGCAGATCTCCTCCGTCTCTGGCAGTACTTCACCTGGACGGGCCTGCGCTATGCCCTCTTTTACCGCCCTAGCTGGCCTACCTTTGGCCTGCTGCTTTGTGTCAGCTTTACCCTAGGGATCCTAGTTGCCCAAAGCCGCTACGAGCTGTTTGGCCTCTATCCCTTCGAGCGCTGGCTCCTGGAGCGGCAATCCCGCTGGATCCTGTCTCTACCCCCTTGGCACCCCCTGCGGCGCTGGCTGGTACGCACCCTGAATTCCCGCCAGTAGAACGCACCGCTTCCCAAGTACTGACTTAGGAGGTGCTTGCAGCAGCCAGCGAGCGTTGCACAATCCGGGACAGACGGGCCTTGCGACGAGCAGCTGTGTTTTTGTGCAGCACGCCTTTTTGGGCTGCCTTGTCAATGCGGCTAAAGGCAGCGCTCATCGCCGCCTGGATCTCCTGCAGGGTTTCCGGCTGGGGGTTGGCCGCGTAGGCGGAAGAGAGGGAGATCACCTTTTTCATGAGGGCGCGCACCAGGGCTTTGGTAGCCTTGTTGCGCAGGCGGTTCCGCTCGGCAATCTTGAGGCGCTTGATGGCGGATTTAGTCCGTGGCATGGTTAAAAGAGAAAAACAGCAAAGATCAAGCATACCATCAGAGCTTGGAGCTCGTGGTCGGGCGGGATCCCCATGTTTCAAGATTGCAGCTCTCTCATCCAGTTCAACCCCCCTGCCCTTTGCTATGGGGTTGCCGTTTGCGACTTGGATCGGGACGGGGCTTTTGAGCTGTTCGTGTGCGGCTTCCGCGGCCGGAACCGGGTTTTGAAGTGGAATGGCCAGGCCCTGGTGGATCTGGTGGACGATACCCTGGCCGATGCGGGGCGCATGGCGATTGGGGTGGCTGCCGGCGACTTTGATGGCGACGGCCAAGAAGAACTCTATGTTTTAAATACCGATACCTTCGGGGGGCGCAAGCGCTTTGGGGATCGCCTCTTCGACTGGCAGGGATCCCGCTGGGTGGATCTGTTCTCCCTGCCCCACAACCAAGATGCCCTCAACTTGACAGCAGGTCGCTCGGTGGCCTGCGTGGATCGCTTTGGCCAGGGGCGGTATGGGTTTTTTGTAGCCAACTACGGCGGCCCCATGCGCCTTTACGAGCTGGGCTTCAACCAGATGATTGCCGATGTGGCGCCGGAGGCGGGGGTGAACCGGGTAACAGGCGGGCGGGGGCTGGTGGCCGTGCCCCTAGTCTCGCAGCGGATGGACATTTTTGCCGTCAACGAGCAGGGGCCCAATTTTTTGTTCCGCAACCGGGGAGATGGCACCTTTGAAGAAATTGCCGCTGAAGTGGGGCTGGCGGATCCCAACGAGCACGGGCGCGGTGTGGCGGCGGTGGATCTAGACGGGGACGGGCGGCTGGACTTGGTCTACGGCAATTGGGAAGGGCCGCATCGCCTCTGGATCCAAACCCCCAGCGGCCTCTTTAAGAACGTGGCCCCCCCGGAGCTGGCCAGGCCCTCCCGCATTCGCACCGTGATTGCTGCCGACTTTGACAACGACGGCTACCCGGAGCTGTTTTTTAACAACATCGGCGAGCCCAACCGCCTGTTTGGCTGGCGCTCTGGCTGCTGGCAGGCCATTGACATTGGAGAGGCTGCTGAGCCGCAGGGATTGGGAACAGGAGCGGCAGTCGCCGATGTGGATGGGGACGGGCGCCTGGAGCTGCTCATTGCCCACGGGGAGTCGGGCGCCCAGCCCCTGAGCTTCTACCGGCCCCTGGCTAATGCCAACAACTGGCTAAGGGTCTTGCCCCTGACTCGCCAGGGATCCCCGGCCCGCGGCGCCCTGGTGCGGCTAATCACCCCTACCCGCACGCAGATCCGCCCCATCGATGCCGGCAGCGGCTACCTCTGTCAGATGGAGCCGGTGGCCCATTTTGGCCTGGGATCCGAAACACTGGTCAAGGAAATCCAGATCCAGTGGCCGGACGGAAAACAGGTGCAGGTGGCTTGCCCACCAGTTAACCAGCTTTTGCGGATCCCCTATCCAGGCTAGGCGGCCTCCTCGTTAGGCATCTCGACAGAAGGGGAGCCTGAGATCCCTGCCCATTCCGGCTCAACGGGTCGCTGCCAGTGTTCCCACCAAGCCGGCCCCGAGTCCGCTGGGCTGCTGTTGACACTGGCAGGGATCTGGGCTGCCGGCAGCAGCCAACTGACAGGCGTGGGGATCAGGCAACTGGGGTGGAGAGGTCGCAAATCGCGGTAGTGGCTGCTGCGAATGGCCAGAATCTCCTGCTGGATGACCCCTAGGGGCTCGCCCAGCTTCAGCAGCACATGGCTGCACAAGCCCAGGCTGGCCTCAAATTCCGGGTGGACGACCTCTCTGGCCCCTAACTGATAGAGCTGTTCGATGTCCTCTTCGTGGGTGGCTCGCACCACTACCTCCAGGTGGGGCGCCAGTTTCAGCGCTTGTTTGAGGCAGAGGCGGGTGCTTAGGCGATCCGGCAGGGCAATCACCAGGGCGCGGGCATGGTTTAGGCCAGCTTTCTCCAGCACCGGGGCACTAGCAGCATTGCCGTAGAGATAGGGGATCCCCTGCGAGCGCAACTGTTGGATGACCCGTTCTGAGGAGTCAATTACCAAAAGGGGATGGCGGCGGGCTTGCAGAATGCGCACTACATCCTGCCCCACCCGACCGTAGCCGCACACTACCACGTGGCCCTCTTGGGGAGCTTTGGCATCCAAGTCGCGAGGCTGCTCCTCGGCTGCTAGCCAACGGGACACAAAGGGGATACCTTGCAGTTTCCTCAGCAGCCCTGGCGCCCCCTTGAGCAAAAAGGGAGTAACAAGCAAGGTAACAGCGGTGGTGCTGACGATGAGCAAGTACAGTTGCCGCGACACCAGCCCCAGCGCCTGCCCCTCGCTGGCCAGGACAAAGGAAAACTCCCCAATTTGGGAAAGGCCTAGCCCCACCAACACCGCTGCCGGGAGGGGATAGCCAAACAGCCCCGCTAGAGGGGCCACCAGGCAAAACTTGCCCACCATCACCAGCCCCACCAGCCCTAGAATCAGCATCAGGTGGTCGGCAATAAAGTGAGGATCGATGAGCATGCCAATGGCGGCAAAAAAGAGGGCGGCAAACACATCTCGCAAGGGCTCTACGTAGGCCAGGGTTTGGTCGGCGTATTCCACTTCTGAAATCATCAACCCGGCCAGGAAGGCCCCAATCTCGCTGGAAATGCCCAGCTGCTCTGTCAACAGAGCAATCCCCACACAGAGACTGATCACCCCCAGGAGGAATACCTCTTTGCTCTCTTGCTGGGCCAATAGCCGCAGCAGAGCAGGCACCAGCCAAATACCACCCAGCACCGCCCCTACGCCCACCAGGCCAATTTCTGCTACTGACTTAGCCAGGGATCCCGCCAGCTCCGGCAGAGGAGCGTCCAAAGCCGGCAACACCGCCAGCATTAGCCCTACTGCTAAATCCTGCACGATCAAGATCCCCAGCATGGCCTGGCCCTGGGGCGTGTCCATCTGGTTAGTCTCGGTGAGGCTTTTGAGCACCACCGCCGTGGAAGACAAGGAGAGCACTGCCCCCAAAAAGATCCCCTGCACGGGTGTCAGCCAGCTGCTAGCCACCGCCAGCACCGCCGTGATGGCAATCGTGAGACCAATCTGCAGAAGACCGCCGCCCAGGGCAATCCCACGCACTTGGCGCAATTCTTTGAGGGAAAACTCCACCCCCAAGGTAAACAGCAAAAAGGTCACGCCAAACTGGGCCAGGGTTTCCACCTGCACCACCTCTTTGATCCACCCCAACCCTGTCGGCCCCACTAGGATCCCGGCCAGCAAGTAACCCAAGAGCACCGGCTGCCGGAGCAGTGCAGCGAGAAACCCTCCTGCTGCCGCTGCTGCCAGCACTGTTGCAATGTCCAGAATTAGGCGAAAGTCTTCCTGCACAGGGACGCTCACCCCGAAATTTGTAGCCGATCCTGGGAGCTCTTCCACGATACTGCCTTCTTCAGCCCCCTGGACAGATCTCAGCCTCCTCCAGGCCAGCAGGGGCAGTCGCGGGGAGGGTGGCTAAAATTTGTTAAAGGTTACATAGAAAACCTCAAAACGGTAGCTTATAATACGGAAGTAAGGAGCTACCCCAAAGGAGGCGAAAATGACGAAACTCTCTTACCGTGGTGTTAGCTACACCCCCTCACCGACGGCGGCAACTGTTTCCCCGGGCAAAGTGGGGGGCCGCTATCGGGGGCTGGACTGGCGGTTCCGCCACCTGACCAAGCCGCCGGTTTTGTCCACCAACTTGGACTTTCTCTACCGGGGAGTAGCCTCTCGTTCCCAGGCTGCCGAGTCAGCAGCAGCTCCTAGGCGTTTCCACGCTTTGGATGAGCTAGCTCGCTTCCTAATGGCGGGCCACCAACGCGCTATTCGAATTCGGCAGCAGGCAATGCTGGTACGCGGTACAGAACGGGTTGGCCTGCATACCAACGTGCGCAACTTCTGGAACCGTATCCAAGGGAAAGTGCACCCCACCTTCCGCTTAGATTACGACCGCACACGAGTTAGCCTGAGCTAGTCCTCAGGCAAAAGGATTCCTAGGGGGTGGGACTAAGGCTCCTTCTGCAGCTAGCAGGTGGGCAAGGTGTTGGCTACTTTGAACTTCCTAGGAGAAGCAGAGAGGCCCCGAAAAGGAGAGGAGGTTGCTCTTCGAGGCTATAATGCCCTAGCAGGCTCTTGGAGTCCCTCTGTTGCCGTCTTACCGGGGGCAGCAGAGCTGTGCAAGAGGTAAGCAGGGATCGCGCCAAAGCCTGCTCCCTTTAGCAGTCTAGAAGGGTCGGTCGCCCTCGACCCGAGTAATTGATGCACCTAATGCTTTGGATTTTGGCCCCAGCTCTGCTCCTAGGGGGAGGACTGGTAGCCTATGTGCTGACTGCCCGTAAGTATCGCTCCCCGGAATCCGTAGCCCGTGCCTACGACGAGTGGACGCGGGATGGAATCCTGGAGTTCTACTGGGGCGAACATATTCACCTTGGCCACTACGGATCCCCGCCGCGGCGGAAAAACTTCATCCAGGCCAAACACGACTTTGTCCACGAGATGGTGCGCTGGGGCGGGCTGGATCGGCTGCCGCCGGGGACGACGGTGCTAGATGTGGGCTGTGGCATTGGCGGCAGTTGTCGCATCTTGGCCCGCGACTATGGCTTTGTCGTAACCGGCATTACCATTAGCCCCCAGCAGGTGAAGCGGGCCCAAGAGCTCACCCCCCCTGATCTCCCCGTCCGGTTTCAGGTAGCGGATGCCCTCAACCTGCCCTTTCCCGACGCCAGCTTTGACGTGGTCTGGTCCATTGAGGCGGGGCCCCACATGCCGGACAAGGCCCGCTACGCCAGCGAGATGCTGCGGGTGCTCAAGCCAGGCGGCATCCTGGTGGTGGCGGACTGGAACCAGCGCGACGACCGTCAAAAGCCCCTCACCTTCTGGGAGCGGCTGGTGATGCGGCAGTTGTTGGATCAGTGGTCGCACCCCGCTTTTTCTAGCATTGAAGGCTTTGTGGAAGCACTAGAAGCCACGGGGCTGGTAGAGGGACGGGTGGAGACTGCCGACTGGACCCAGGAGACCCTTCCTTCTTGGCTGGATTCCATCTGGCAGGGGGTTGTCCGTCCCGAAGGGTTGCTGAAGTTTGGCTTGGTAGGCTTGATTAAGTCGCTGCGGGAGGTGCCCACCTTCTTGCTCATGCGCCTGGCCTTCGGCACTGGCCTCTGCCGCTTTGGCATGTTCCGGGCGGTGCGGGCTGCCGCGCCGGCGAACTCCGCCTCCCCAGAAGTAGTTGGCTACAGCACCCAATGAGAGACAATGACGCTCCTTGCTCCCCCTCCGGAGACCCTAGACGCCCTCTACGACGTGATCATCGTTGGCGGCGGCATTGCGGGCCTGACCCTAGCTTGTGCCCTGCAGGGATCCGGCCTGCGCTTGGCCCTCATTGAGGCCCAGTCGGCTGAGGCAGTTAGGCAGCGCCCCTTGGCCTATGCCCTTTCGCCGCTCTCGATCCGCATCTTTCGGGCCATCGGGGTGTGGGAGGCGCTGGCTCCCCACATCACACCCTTTGCCCAGGTGATTCTGACCGACGCCAACGCTCCCCAGCGGGTGACCTTTAGGCCGGAGGATGTGGGGGAAACGGCAGTTTTCTACTGCGGCGAACATGGCTGGCTGCAGCAGGTGCTCCAGGAGCGGGTGGCTGCGGATCCCCAGATCACCTGCTACTACGAAGCCAGGGTGGAGAGGGTCACCTATGGAAAGGCCACGGCTGAGGTGGAGCTGGAAACGACCCAAGGCCGATGCCGGCTGGCCGCCTCCCTGGTGGTGGCTGCTGACGGCCTGCGCTCCCAGGTGCGCCAGGGGGCAGGGATCCCTAGCGACGGCTGGGACTACTGGCAGTCCTGCATCACCGCCCTGGTGGCCCCTGCCCAAGATCACCAAAACATCGCCTACGAACGCTTCTGGCCTGCTGGACCCTTTGCCATCCTGCCCCTGCCCGGCAATCGCTGCCAGGTGGTCTGGATCCTGCCCCATGAGCAGGCCAAGGCTACCCTGGCGCTCCCCCAGGCCGACTTCTTGGCCAAGATGCAGCGCTACTATGGCCCTCAGGGCGGCGGCCTTACTTTGTTGAACTCCCCCCAGCTCTTCCCGGCTCGCCTGCGGCAGAGCCGCCGCTACTATCAGCACCGCCTGGCATTGGTGGGGGATGCAGCTCACCACTGCCATCCAGTGGCGGGCCAAGGGCTAAACCTCGGTATCCGCGATGCCGCTGCCTTGGCCCAGGTGCTGCTGGAGGCCTATAGACGGCACGAGGATTTGGGGGATGTCAAAGTCCTACGGCGCTACGGCCGCCGGCGCCGCTGGGAAAACTGGCTGGTGCTACTCTTCACAGATTTACTTACCCGCACCTTCTCCAACTCCTACTGGCCCCTAGTGGTCTTGCGGCGCTTGGTTTTGCAAGGAATGATCCTCTTCCCGCCGCTGCGGCGCTTTTTGCTGCGCTTGATGACTGGCCTCTGGGGAAGCTCTCCCTACAGCCCCAGCTCCTCCTTGGCCTTCTGAGCCGCCCGAAACACCTCCGCATCCTCGGCCTGTGACCAGTCGGGATCGGCGATCTGGGCGTAGAACTTTTCGTCGTAGGGTCGGGTTTGCACCACCACCGGCATAGGTACGGCATGGCCGAGAACCAGAGCCTGCTGTTTGGAATCCAACTTGGCCAGCACCGTCTTTAAGTTCTGGCTGCCCGCTACCCCTGTAAAGACGGCGTCGATATCCTCCTCGTCGTTGAGGAGGGCCGTGATACGGGTGCCCAACTGCGACATCACCTCGCTGTCGATCCTGGAAGGGCGCTGATCCACCACCAGCAGTGTCACAAAGTACTTGCGCATCTCGCGGGCAATGGTGCCGAAGATGGTCTGCTTGGCTGCCCGCGGATTGAGAAAGCGGTGCGCTTCCTCGATGGTGATGCACAGTTGCCGCGGCCGGTCGAGGGGATTTTTGGACTGCAGGTACCGCTCCGTCTGCTGCACATAGGCCTGGTGGATGCGGCGGGTGATGACGTTGGCTGCCAGCATGTAGGAAAGCAGGTTGGACTGGGCTCCAAACTCGATCACCACGTGAATGCCGCGGCTAAGGGCCTCCAGGATCTCGCCGATGTAGTTGCGGGGCAGACTGTTGCGGATGTACCTGAGGTCGTCGAGGCGGGTCAGCTTGCGCTGCAGGGCTAGGATGGAGGCCTTGTTGCCCATCCTCTGTTCGCAAAACTCTTGGATCTCGGCGTTGGAGAGGCTCAAGAGCCGGCTAATCCAGTCGCGGCCAAACTCGTTGCGCAGGATAATGGCGTTTTCTAGGCTGGCCTCGGAGAGGTTGAGCTCCTCCGCCAACAGGGCCAGATCTTCCACCTCGATCTGGTTGTAGGCAATGAAGAGTTCACGGGCATCCCGCACCCCTCGCCGCTGGGTGGAATCAGGATCCAAGGTATAAATTTGCACCTGGCCGGGGAAGAGCTGCCGCAGCCCCTTGACAGTAGTGGCCTGCCTATCCTCGCTGACTGCCTCCCAGCCGTATTCAGAGTGCATATCGAAAACCAGGTTCACTGCCGCCCGCTTGCGGATGATGCCCGCCAGGATCAGGCGGGCCAAGAAGGACTTACCAGTGCCGGACTTGCCGAAAATCCCGTTGCTGCGCTCCACCCAGCGATCCAAATCCAGACAAATGGGCACCGCCATGTCCAGGGGCTGACCAATGGCAAAGTTGCGCCGAGTGGGGTCGTCTTCCCAGCCGAAGACGGTGCGAAAGTCCAGCTCCCGCGCCTCGTACACTTGGGAAAAGTGGGCCGGCACCGTTTTCACCGGCAACAGCTCCATTGCCTCGGCACCAGGAAGGGCGGGGCCGCCATCTTCTGGCCGGTTGGGATCAATGAGGGGGTACAGCCTTTCCCCTTCCGTCTGCCGCGGCACCAACATCAGCATTGGCGTGAGGGCAATAACCCCGTAGGTGCCGCTGCCAGCCAAGACCTCTCGCAACAGGGTTTCTTCGGGACGAGGGGGATTGACCAAGATCTGGGGGTTGCTGGTTGCTAACGTAACGTCGGTGAGCAGGCCGAAGAAGCGGTGGCGCTCCCCTTGAATGACCACAAACTTGCCCACCCGCAGGTCTTCTACCGAAACGCCAGGGTTGAGGCGAGCTTCCAAGCCCCGACTCAGGGATCCCTGAATCACCGTGGCCAAAGGTTGGGGAGAGGTCATGGCGGTGGGAGAGAAGTTCCAGGAGCCTAAGGGCCCGCCTGGGCACGGGCACTGGTGCGGGGAGCACCATCCTGCACAATCCAGGTGCGGACGATCTCCACCTCCTCCGGCGTCCAAAAGCCCAGACGGGAGAGGGGCAGCCCGCGGGCTTGGATGTAGGCAATCTCGGGGGATCCGCCGCGGGCTTGAGGGCGGTTGGGGTTGTTGGCGTTGAGAATGGTGGCGTGGCGGCGTGTCCAGCGGGGAGCGATCAACTCACTGTTGGGATCTCCCGGCTTGACATAGGCCAGAACTGCCTCATAGCTATCGAGCAACTGGGTGCGCTGGCGTCCTGCCGGCTGATGGCAGCCAACACAACTGGCCTCCAGCAGCGGTTTGATGTCCCGCTCGTAGGTGTACTGCGGCTCGGTGCGAAAGCGCAGTTGAATGGTCTGCTCCAGAGGCAACCCCTCCTGGGGGGCAAGCGTGAGGGTGTAGTTGGTGCTAAAGCGCAGAGGCTCCCGCGGTTTGAGGAGTAGCTCGTTGCCCTGCACGTCGAAAACGACCGCTGCCGGCGGCTCCAACTGAACCACCAGCCGTTGTAGATTGGGATCCAGCGGCCGATTGAACTGCAGCCGTAGGATCCCGTCCACAAAAACATCCTGCTGCTCAGGGGCTGGCTGGGAGGAGACCCACTGCAGCGGCGGATTCGGCTGCGGCTCAACCTGCGGATGAGGCTGAACGAGCCAGAACCCCGCTGCCAACACCACCAGCCCCACCCAGGTTCGCCAGCGTCGCCAGCGGCGAGCCAGGTTCTCTGCAGATGGAGTGGACATTGCTGCTGCCCCCTTCAGGAACTTTTGTCAGAATAGCGAAACCTTCTGGGCGTCAGCCACCAATTGATTGACGCAAACAGCTAGGGATCCTCAGCAAACGCGAGGATCCCTTGTCTACCTAATGAAATAGAAACAGGGGATGATGGAGGGTATCAGGAGAGAGAACCTCGACAAGGTAGGCGACAGGAAATCAGTCGATGCGCTCTAGCTTGATGTTGTGGTGGCCCAACTTGATCTCGAACTGATCCCCAGGTTTGAGGCCCATCTTCTTGGTGTAGGCAGCTCCAATGAGGAGGTTGCCATTCTTGTGAACTGAAACCCGGTAACTCGGAGCCCGACCCCGGGAACCGTTCCCATCACTAGCATCGAGATTCACACCGACTGCCTTCAGCAAGGCATTGTTGAACTGCATCAGATTTACTCGCTCCCGCCCGTTCTTGGTGTAGGTGACGTAACCGCAGGCGCGAGCTTTCTCCTTGGGATCGGCATTTCCCATGGAGGTTACCTTGTCGAGGAGCTCTTGGCCAGTGAGTGGTTTTGGTTTTCCAGTTGCAGTCATATCAAGCTGGTTCAAGGACAACAGTTAGTGTAGCCAAAAACAAATAGCGATTGCAATAGAGTTGCCTTCAACTCTTTCTTATTAGAGGGGATAAGTTCGGCAACCGGAATGGGATCTGAAGAGACGAGTGCGCAAAACGGCGGTAGCGAATTCCCTCTGCGGAACAGAACCTGTAGAGGCGAGGTCGGACTTTCGCAAAGAAAGGTTCTCCCCAGGCAAGCCCTAGGCTCGCAAGTGCTGTTCTCACCGGCGTCTGCGGTCTGAGCCCAAGGGATTCCTGTTGTGCCGCTGGCAGGGGGCAAAAACAGGGAAACTGGAAACAAGGCTGTTTGAGTGTTCTCTGGTATGGATCCCTTTTGGTCGGGACGGCGTCTGCTGGTTGGGGTGAGTGGGGGAATTGCTGCCTACAAAACGGCGGCTTTGGTATCTGCTCTGGCCCAGCAGGGAGCAGAGGTGAGGGTGGTTTTGACAAAAGCTGCAGAACAGTTTATCTCCCCGCTAACCTTTGCCACCCTGTCTCGCCAGCCAGCTTTTACCGATGCGGAGTTTTGGCAGGCCACGCGGGGGCGACCCCTGCACATTGAGTTGGGCGAATGGGCAGAGGTTTTTCTCATTGCGCCTCTTTCAGCTAACACCTTAAGCAAGCTGGCCCAGGGGCTGGCAGACAATTTGCTCACCAATGTGGTGCTGGCTTGCCACTGCCCGATAGCTCTGGCCCCGGCCATGAACACGTCCATGTGGAAGGCCGCAGCAGTGGCCGAGAATTGGCAGCGGCTGCAGCGGGATCCCCGTTTTTGGACCCTGCCTACTGCCAGTGGCCGCCTGGCCTGCGATGCAGTGGGGGAAGGGCGGATGCTGGAGCCGGAGGTGCTGCAGGAGTACGTACGAGCTTTGCTTTGGACGGGGGGGAAAAAGGATTGGCAGGGCAAGCGGGTGCTGGTGACGGCGGGGGGTACCCGGGAGCCCATTGATGCAGTGCGTTTTCTCGGCAACCCGGCCAGCGGGCGGATGGGAGTGGCGCTGGCAGTGGCAGCGGCCTGTCGGGGGGCCAAAGTTACGCTGGTGCATGGGCCCCTGGGGATCCCCTTCGAGCCGGAGCCCTTCGGCATACGGGCCATCCCGGTGGAGACGGCAGCCCAACTGGAGCAGGTTTTGCAGGCTGAGTTTCCCCAGGCCGATCTCCTCTGGATGGCAGCAGCCGTGGGCGATGTGCGACCTGCGCAGACCTATGCCGGCAAGCTGGCTAAGACCGATTTGCCGCCGCTGCTACCTTTAGAACCTGTTCCTGATCTTGTGGCAGCCTTGGCTGGCCAACGGCGTCCTGGCCAGCGCCTCATTGGCTTTGCCGCCCAGAGCGGGGATCCCCTCCCGCCAGCCCGCCGGAAGCTCCAGCAAAAAGGGCTAGACGCCATTGTAGCCAACCCCATCGACCAACCGGATAGCGGCTTTGGCAGCAGCCACAACCAAGGCTATTGGATCCCTCGTCAGGGAGACCCCCAGCAGCTCCCCCTGGCTCCCAAGGCCACCCTGGCCCATCGGCTGCTGGATCTGGCCCTGCAACTGGAGCCAAGCTGAAGCTGGAGGGTAACCCGCCCTGACAGACAGAGGAGAGGATCCCCTGGCAATCATTAGCTGGGTAAGGGGGGTTGGGGCTCTCTGCAGCAGAGAG
>NZ_JANSIV010000054.1:2193-23707 GCF_047502705.1 Synechococcus sp. H70.1 | reverse complement strand
AAGTAGCTACCCGGCTTTTCCTTAGGAACCATGACCCTGGCCGATGCAAATTCTCCGCTTTCCTCGACGACTGCAGCAGCTTGGCAGAAAGCGCTGAACGGCTTGCTGTTCCTGCTGCTAGCGGGGGTTCCCCTGTCCTGGATAGGCCACCTTCAGGGCTGGGATCCCAATCTCATCTTTCTCTGCGCCGCTTTGGCAGTGGTGGCTTTGGCCAAGTTTACCGGTCAGGCCACAGAGGAAATTGCCGCCTTGACGGGCCCAACGATTGGGGGGCTAATCAACGCCACCTTTGGCAATGCCACCGAGCTGATCCTTGGCCTGGTGGCGCTGCGGGCTGGCCTGGTGGAGGTGGTCAAAGCCTCCATCACCGGCGCCATCATCAGCAACCTGCTCCTGGTGGCCGGCTTGGCCATGCTTTTGGGTGGGATCAAATTTCGCGAGCAGAGCTTTCGGCCTGAGGTAGCGCGCATGAACGCCTCAGTGATGAACCTGGCGGTGGTAGCGTTGATCCTGCCCAGTGTGGTTACCTATGCCGATGCCAGCTTAGGGGAGATCTCCCTTCAGGAACTCTCGACAGCAGTGGCTCTGGTGTTGCTGGCAGTCTATGGTCTCACCTTGCTTTTTTCCCTCAAAACCCACAGTTACCTCTACAGCATTCACGAAGCCGAAGCCGCCACCCCTCTTGCCCCCAATCCCGTCCTGCAGGCAGAGGGATCCATTCCCCAGGTCTTGACCGCCTCCTCGGAGCAAAGTCAGCTGTGGCCCTGGGTACTAGCCCTTTTGGGGCTAACCGTGCTGGTGGCCCTTGAGTCGGAGTTGCTTGTAGACACCCTGGAAACTGCCCTTGAGCAGCTACAGGTTACACCCCTGTTTATGGGGGTGATCCTGCTGCCCCTCATTGGCAATGCGGCCGAACACGCAACGGCAATCACAGTGGCCTTGAAAAACAAGATGGATCTCTCCTTTTCAGTGGCCCTGGGCTCGACGATGCAGATTGCTCTGTTTGTGGCACCTCTCTTGGTGCTGGCCGGTAGCCTGCTGGGCCAACCGATGAACTTTAACTTCGGGCCGGTGGAATTGGTGGCAATTGCCGTCTCAGTGCTGCTGGTTAACTCCGTTACGAGCGACGGACGCTCCAACTGGCTGGAGGGGCTTTTGCTCCTAGCCACCTATGTCATTCTCGGGGTGGCATTTTTCTTCTTGCACTAACTCCCCCTACCTGCGCCTGCTGGCTGACGGGCAACGCGGGCTTCCTCCTCCGGGGAAGATTGCCGCCCCTCCCCTCCCGGCCAAACCCCTACTCGTCGCCAATAATTTCCGGCTCCATCAGCTCATCCGACATCTCGATAATGGCGCGGCGAATGGGCTTCATCCGTCCTTCTTCCGCCTCGTTGGGATCCTCATAGAGGCGACGCTTGGCCCGATTGGCCACCTGTACCGTAATGCGATAGCGATTTTTGGCAGCGTTAATCAATGCTTCTACCCGACGCATTAGCTCGTCATTGTCAATGCCCAAATCAGGATTGCGGGACGCCATAGTTGGAGTCTTGGTGTTCCTAGGCAAAGCTTGATTGTAGCGCAATGGAAGCCCTTAGCTCAGAGCCCGCGACCTGCTGACTTGCGCACCGCAATGAGGCTGCTGCTGGTGCCCAGGGAAATTCCCATCCCCAAAAGCAAAAGCGGCAGGAACCAGGACGCCAGGGGATCGGGATCGGCCTGGAGCACCTTGACCAAAGGCAGGGGAATTAGCCGCTCTAACGCCTCCTGCAGCAACTGCCGCGATCCCAAAACCAAGCCCCAAGCCCCCAGGGCACTGATCAACCCAAACAGGCAGCCCTGCAAAACAAAGGGCAAGTAAATCCAGGCTGCCGTTGCCCCCACCAGCTGCATTACCTCAATCTCCCGCCGCCGCGCTATGACGACGAGGCGAATGGTGGTGGTGATGACAGCCACTGCAGTTAGAGTCAGCACCCCAAGGATGCCCAGGGATCCCAGCCGCAGCAGCTCCTGGAGCTGGGTCAGTTCTTCCACAATACGGCTGCCGTAGTACACCTCGTCCACCCCTTCCAGGGTGCGAATTTGCTCAGCCACCTGGCCCAGGGTTTCGGCGGAATCTGCCTTGACGCGCAGGGTATCCACAAGGGGGTTCTCTCCCAGCTGGATTTCCAGGGCCGCCTCATCTTGGATCCCCATCTCCAGCAGCAGGTCGCGCCAGGCTTGCTCTTTGGTGATCACCCTCACCGCTTCCACATGGGGCAGTCGGGCAACTTGCGGCTGCAACTCCACCCCTTGGCGTTCCGGCTCCAGATAGACAGAGATCTCCAGTTGCCCTCCCAGGGAGCGCACCGTCGCCTCCACTCCCCAAGACAGCTCCACGCCGATCCCGACCAAAAACAGCAGCACCAGCAGGGTGCTAACAGCAGCCCAGTTTAGCCAGCCTCCCCGCCGCAACCCCAGAAAAGTCTCTTGCAAGAGATAGCGAATCTTGTAGAGAAACTGCATGCTGCTTAGCGCCTAGCGAAGGGATTCTCGCCCTAGGGAGCATTGAAAGGGGGCTTGGCCTGCAGATCCCGGCAGCTCCTCAGCCCATATCATACAGGCGTCCTCCTTCCATGCGCACCACCCGGTGGCCGGCTCGCTCCACGAGATAGGGGTCGTGGCTGGTCATGATGATCGTCACCCCAAAAGAATTAAGGCGCTCCAAAATCTGGAGAACCAACAGCGAGTTTTCCGGATCCAGGTTCCCTGTCGGCTCGTCTGCCAGCAGTAGCACCGGCCTGTTGACAATGGCGCGGGCCAGGCTGAGGCGCTGCTGTTCTCCCCCCGAAAGCTCATGGGGAAAGCGATTCTCCTTATCGGCCAGCCCCACCATCTTCAGGGTTGGCCCAAGGCGGCGGCGAATTTCTGCCGGGGAGAGCCCCTGGGCCCGCAGGACAAAGGCTACATTTTCCGCTAGGGTGCGATTGGCCAAGAGGCGATAGTCTTGAAAGACCACTCCCAAGCGCCGCCGCAGCATCGCTAGAGGACGGGGGGGAATCCGGTAGGGCCGCCGCCGACCTTCCGAAGAAAACAGGCACACCCCATCCACCATCACCGTACCCTTGGTGGCCTCTTCAGCCCCGTAGAGCAGCCTCAGGAGAGTGGACTTGCCCGCCCCTGAGACTCCAGTTATGAAGACAAACTCGCCGCGGCGCACCTCCAAATTGACATCCCGCAAGAGCCACTCGCCATTGGGAAGGACTTTGCTCACACCCCGCAGCAACACCATGTTCTCAGAGCTGCTGGGCAGGGATCGCGAGCGGGACCGGTCAACGTCTAGGTCAGCTAAGGCGGGTAAGGCGGGAAGAGAGACGCTGGAGCTGGGATGGGCGCAACGGTAAAAGCGAGGAACATCACCAACGGGCTGACTAACCATCATGGCAAAGCACCTACAAAGAGGGAGAGGAGGTCTCGCCACCTGCTTGGGAGGGAGAGGGAGCCCACAGCACTTGCCAGGCAAACCTGGGCAAAGCCAACATGCGTCGCCAGCGCCAAGGTTCCTGATAGAGACGATACAACCATTCCAGGTGATGGTCACGCCACCAGCGGGGGGCCCGTCGTTTTTGCCCAGCCCAAATGTCGAAGCTACCGCCCACTCCCATCCAGATGGCTTGGGGCAAAAGAGCTCGCCAGCGATAAATCCATAGCTCTTGGCGCGGGGATCCCAGCCCCACCCACACCAGCTGCGGCTGGAAGGCCTGGAGAGTTTGCAGCAGGTTTTCTTCCTCGGCAGGAGAGAAGTAGCCGTGGTGGCCCCAAACGGCCAGAGAGGGAAAGCGGGCTCGCCAGTGCTGAATCGCCGCCTGGTTTACCTCCGGCTTGCCCCCCACCAAGGCCAAGCGCCACCCCTGTTCTGCCGCCAATTGGATTAAGGCTTCGGCTAGCTCGATCCCTGGCACCCGCTGGACGCGGATCCCTTGCCGCTGTAAGGCCCAAACCACCCCAATGCCGTCTGGGATCACCAGCTCAGCCTCCCGCAGCACTTGGGCAAAGGCAGGATCCCGCTGCCCCTGCATGATCATCTCCGGGTTGCAGGTGACCACCTGGGCGCCCAGGCCCTGGCTGAGGCGGGCTGCAATCCAGGCGGCGTAGCTCTGCAGCTGGGCTTCCGGCAGGGTAAGGTGCAGGTTGACGCCCAAAAGGGGGTAGGCTACCAACGCCATCGCCACGAACCTAGGGAGAGGACTTGCTTCCCCATCCAAATTGTGCCAGCAAAAAAGAGGGCCAGCTGCTAGGATCCCCATGCTCTCCGAACAGCCTTCTCCAAGCGTCCTAACTCCCTCTGAAGGGCACTGGCTCTGGCGGGGCCAGTCTATTCGCTACCAGCAGGCGGGATCCGCTAGCCCAGCAGTAGTGCTCATCCACGGCTTTGGGGCCAGCAGCGACCACTGGCGGAAAAATTTGCCGGCGCTGGGGCGGCACTGCCGCGCGTACGCCCTGGATCTGCTCGGGTTTGGGGGATCCGCCAAGCCCTTGCCGGGATCCCCTTTGCCCTACACCTTCGAGACCTGGGGCGCCCAGGTGGCCGATTTCACGCGGGAGGTCGTGGGGGAGCCAGCTTATCTAGTGGGCAACTCCATTGGTTGCATTGTGGCCTTGCAGGCAGCTGTTTTGCAGCCAGGCCAGGTTTTGGGGGTGGCGATGTTGGATCCCTCGCTGCGGCTGCTGCACGAGCGCAAGCGACACCAGCTCTCATGGCTGCGCCGCTGGACTGCTCCGTTGCTGCAATCTCTGCTGGGGTGGCCCCCCTTTGGGCGGTTTTTCTTTGCCCAGCTAGCCCGACCCAAGGCTATTCGCAACATCCTCCTCCAGGCCTACGGGCGCAAAGAAGCGGTTACGGAAGATCTGGTGCAGCTGGTGCTGCGACCGGCTCTTGATCCAGGGGCGGCAGAGGTTTTCTTGGCCTTTGTCCGCTACTCTCAAGGCCCCTTGGCCGAAGATCTCCTCCCTCAGGTCACCTGCCCTGTCCTCATCCTCTGGGGGGAGGCAGATCCCTGGGAGCCCATTGCCTTAGGGCGGGCCTTGGCCGAGTTCCCCTGCGTGGTGGGGTTTATTCCTTTGCCCGGGGTGGGCCACTGTCCCCACGACGAAGCCCCAGAGCTGGTCAACCCGCTGCTGCTAGCCTGGCTCCGGGATCCCACCCGAAAACCTGAGCTCGGGATCCCCTAGCAGCGCCTCTCCCAGAGGAGGGAAGTCCCGTCCCCCGCCTAAGAGGGAGTGAGGTGCTCTAGTTGATCCAAGTTGGGGCCGCTCAGCCGGAAGGCCTGGCCAAACCCCTGAATGAAGCTGCCGCTGGTGGGGTTGATCTGACAGAAGTGGAAGTCCGCCAGGCCCAGGATCATCTCGGCAATCTCGTACTTGGCGCGATAACGGGCCTCAAACCCCTGGGCTTGGGCCTCTTCGCGGCTGAGGAACTGGGCTGTCCCCTTTAGCATTAGCCGCGGCAAGGCGTGGTTGCTGCGCGGATCCCCCGGCGTCGGCGGCTCGTGGATGAGCAGCGCGGCCCGGGGATCTGCCCGCAAAGCTAGGGTGTGGGCAGAAAGGTCGCTGATGACAATGGCCAAGCGCAAGGGATCCCATTGCACCACAAAAGGCACTAGCGACACTGCTGGCGACCCCTCCTCTAGCACCGCCAAGCTGGCTACTGGCTGGGTCTCCAGCAGCGCCCGCAACTTTTCCTGTGCCGACATTGCTTTTTCTCTCCCTGCCGCTGCTATTATCCCCAAGCCCTCCTGGTTTGAGAAGGGATGGCCTAGCCCCCGTTGACGACCTGGCCCGGGAAAGTGGCCTGGCTCTCCCGCCGTCTGCACAACCTGGTTTGGCTCAACTCCCGCAACGGGGACGAAAGCCCCAACTCTCCCTTTGCTCAACAAAACTTTACAATCCTCCCCAGAGTAGGCTACACTGGTCAAGAAAGAATAAGGAGAACCCTATGAGCAGATATCGCTCCGTTGTTGTTGAAGACGGTGGTCGCCTCAACAACTACGCCATTGAGCCAGAAATGTATGTGGATCCCGTTCCGCGGGTGGGCTTTACCGAGTACGCTGAGCGCTTGAACGGGCGCTTGGCAATGATTGGCTTTGTGGCCTTGATTGCGTTTGAAGCATTGTCCGGTACCACCCTCATTGGCTGGCTGCAGTCCTTGGGTCGGTAGAAGAAGACAAGCTGGGGCCCACTGAGCAACGCGGCGCGGAAGTATGGAAAAGAAGCGCCGCTATTTGACTACCCTGCAACAACTCCTGACCTAGTCTGCAATAGCGCCGGCCCCTAGGAAAGCCCCTTGTAGGCCTCTACACCAACAGCCAGGTTGCACCAGAGAGGGTTAACTCCAGCGGGGAGCAGGGTGCTCTCAGTGCCAAGCTAACCTCCAAGGAGCTGCAACAACTGCAAACTGCCTAGACCTAGGTGAAAGCCTGCAGTCCCCTGCCAGCCTAAGCGGCCCTTTTGCTAGCGGCAGCCACCTGCCAAGGCAGAGTCGTGTTGGCCCAAGGTACCCCCTGGGGCTTAGGGGGCCTTGGCCCGCTGCCTGCGGGGCTACGTTTTGCCAGCGGGACGCCCTCCTTCGAGCCCCCAGCCGTGGGCTAGCACTTGCCAAGGAGCTTCCCTTGGCTGTAGCTAGGGATCCGGCATCTCCCAGTGCAGCTCTACATGGGTGTAGCCTTCTGGGGTTTGGGTGCGGTGCCAGGATCCCTTGGGCAGGTAGCGGGCGATGGTATTCATGACCTTGCTGCCGTAACCGCCGCAGGGGGCCGGAGCGTACTCTATGCCGTCGTTGAGGATCGACAGGTAGCAGTGGCGATCCCTTTGGACTAGGGACACCTTGACAAAGGAGGCGTTGCCCTTGGGAGGCTGGACATGGGCAATGACATTGCCAATGGCCTCTCGCAGAAAGCGCAGGATGTCCTCCCGCTGGTCGAACCACTCACTAGTATTGGGCTCCGCCAAAGGTTGCAGGTGGCGCTCTACAGCCAAGGTCAGGCTGCCCGTTTGGATGAGCTCGTCCAGATAGGTGTCGATGCCCCGGTGCAAGCCCTCCCGCAGGCTGGGGGAAATGTGCAACTTGGTGGCCAGCGTGCGCACGTCATTGAGCTGGGCGCGAATGCCCCGCCCGATCCGCTCCAGCTGCTCCAGGAGACGATCGTAAATGGCAGGATCGGGATCCCTGCCCTGTTGCTGTTGCCATTGTAAGCTCTCCAGCTCGTCCATCACCACCTTCAGCTCTTGCAGCTCGCGATCATGAATGTCGGTGGCTACCCGGTAGAGCAGCTTGCGGGCTTGGTCGATGGCCGCCTCCTGCTCAGCCCGGCGCAGGCGCTCCAATTCCTGTTGTTGGGCCAAAAGCCTCTGCTGGTTTTCCAAAATCACCAACGTTAGCAGCAGGCTTACCTCTGTCAGGCCAACCGCCAAAGCTGGCAAGCTCAGCGGCCAAATCCAACGCCATAGCAAAAATTGGGCCACAGCCCAGCCTTCGTAAGCAGCCAGCCCCAGCAGCGGCCAGAGGAGAGGGCACCGCTGTTTCCAGTCCCAGCGACTCTTGCGCGGAGAAGGGCGATGAAGCACCAAGATCAGGCCCGTTCCCCCACTCAGCAGAAAGACAACCCCTGCCGCCAGCGCTGCCGGCAGGGATCGATACACCTCTCCGGTAAGCAGGCTGGACAAGACTTGCGCCTGCAGTTCTACGGCTGCAATCTGGGATCCATCTGCTGTCCGTACTGGAAAGGTCTCGGGGTAGCCGCCCACAAAGCCCACCAGGACGATCTTGTTCCGCAGTTGCTCGGCAACTTTCGGATCGAGGGGGGGGATCCCTTCCTGGCGGCGGCAGGCTTGCCCGGGGTTGATCGTCGGGGAGCCGGGTCCCGTCCGGGGAATCACCGGCGGACAGACCTCCTCGATGGGAATGATGGGGATGCCGTGCTGGGCTCCGAGGGGGTTGAATTGAACTGGCTGCAAACCCCGTTCGCGCAACCAGCGGCTGGCCCGCTCCGGGTCGTACTTGGCAAAAGCCAAGGCCTCCACCGCAGCAAACATCTGCTCCTCCTGGCTGTCGCGGCGTAGGTAGAGCCCTCGCAACTGGGCCTGGCGCAGGATTCCAGCCCCGTCCAGGCGGTGTTGCACCACTCCCTGGACATGTTCCGGTGCCACCAAGTACTCCAGCCGCCGCGAGGAAAAGGGCAAAAAGTGGTTGTAGATGTTGATCTCAGAGCGGCCAAAGCTCTCACTGCTGCGGGTAGCCAAGACCACACGATCTGGGTAGCGCTGGATAACCTGACGCAGGGGAGCATCCAGGTCCTCGTTACCCAGATTCTGCGGCACCACAAAGCTACTGGGCAGATTCAGCACCACCACCCTAGCCCCCGCTTCTTCCAGCAAGCGCAGAGTTAGGCCGGCGTAGTTGGAGCGCTCCAGAAGAAAGTCAACATGAGGCTTGCCCTCCGCCCTTTCCCCCTGGCCTTCAAGACGGCCATCGATGCCGACAATTGCCACCTCTGGGGAAGGCTGTTGGGGGCGGCGCAGGGCATAGAGCCAGGCTTGGGCATCGCTCTCCAGCCGCAGGGGCAAGGGGTGCTGAGCGGAAAGGTTGAGCAAAGTAGCCCACCCCAGCCCCCAAGCCAAAGCCCAGCCCCATTCCCCTGGGGAGGCGGCCCGTCGAGCTGGCACTCCAGGACCTTGGTCACTGGGGGGTGGGGAAGAAACCGCAGCCTCAACGGCGGTGGCTGCGCACTCGCGCCGCTTCCTCAGGGCTAATGCCAAGCCGGGTGAGGTTGACACGGCCCTTGTGATCGATGCTGCGCACCTTGACCACCACTTCGTCTTCCACGGCAACTTCATCTTCGACGCGGGTGACGCGGTACTCCGCCAGTTGCGAGATGTGGATCATGCCCTCCTTGCCAGGCAAGAACTCCACAAAGGCGCCAATAGGGAGGATGCGGGTCACCCTGCCTAGGTAAACTTGCCCTTCCTCCACTCGCCGCACTAGGTTTTCAATCATGGCCCGCGCCGCTTCAGCCTGGCCGCTAACCGAGGAAGAGACCGTGATTGTGCCATCGTCGCTAATGTCCACCTTGGCCCCCGTTGCTTCAGTAATGCTGCGCACCATCTTTCCGCCGGGGCCGATGATCTTGCCGATGTCTTCTGGATCCACCTTGAAGGTAAGCAAACGGGGAGCCGTTTTGGCCAACTGAGGCCGAGGGGCGGGAATGACCTCCAGCATTTTGTCGAGGATGTAGTCCCGCCCAGCCTTGGCTTGCAGGAGGGCCTTCTCGAGGATGTCAACGGTGATGCCGGTAATTTTCATGTCCATCTGCAAAGCGGTGATCCCCGCCCGCGTGCCGGCCACCTTAAAATCCATGTCCCCCAAAAAGTCCTCGATCCCTTGGATGTCAGTGAGGATACGCACCTCGTCCCCTTCTTTGATTAGGCCCATGGCTACGCCGCTAACTGGCGCCTTAATCGGCACCCCGGCATCCATCAAAGACAGGGTAGAGCCACAGACTGAAGCCATCGAGGTGGAGCCATTGGAGGAGAGCACCTCCGAGACTACCCGCACCACGTAGGGGAACTCCTCCTCCTTGGGCAGCACTGGCACTAGGGCCCGCTCCGCCAGCGCCCCATGGCCAATCTCCCGCCGCCCCGGCGAGCGCGAGGGCCGCACTTCTCCCACAGAAAAACCAGGGAAGTTGTAGTGGTGCATGTAGCGCTTTTCGTCCACTGGGTGCAGGTCGTCCAACTCCTGGGCATCGCCAGGGGTGCCTAGGGTAGTAATGGAAAGGACTTGGGTGAGGCCACGATTGAACAGAGCACTGCCGTGGACTCGCGGGATCAAGCCCACCCGGCAGGAGACCGGCCGCACCTCGTCCAGCCTGCGCCCATCTACCCGCACCCCCTCTTCCAGGATCTGCCGGCGCATCAGCTTCTTGAGGAGGGCCTTGAACTGGTTGTCCAACTCCTTGGGGTTTTCCAGCAGGTAAAGCCTTAGGGGATCCCCCTCTGGCCGTTCCTGGATTTGGGCCGCCAGCTTGGCCTTGATGGCCTCCAATTGCTGCTCGCGGCTGGTCTTGTCCAAAAACTGTCTAAGGACAGAGCAAATCTCCTCCTGCGCCTGTTCTGCTACAAAGGTAACCAGCTCCTCATTGACGGGGGGCGGGGGCAGTTCCACAGGAGTGATGTTGAGGTCGGCAAAGACTTGCTGTTGAGCTTTGAGCAGCTCCTGAACAGCCTCGAATCCAAACTCGATAGCCTCAACCACGTCCTTTTCCGGCACCTGCTTGGCGCCCGCCTCGACCATGATCACGCCGTCGGCACAGCCAGCTACCACCAGATCCAGGTCGCCAGCCTCGATTTCCGCATAGGTAGGGTTGATGATAAACTCATCCTGGAGTAGGCCAACTCGCACCGCTGCCACCGGGCCGTTGAAGGGAATGCGGGCACCGTGAACGGCCAGGGAGGCTCCTAAAATGCACAGCACATCGGGGGGCACCTTGTCGTCCACAGAGAGGGTGGTGGCTACAATTTGTACGTCGTCCCGTAGCCACTCTGGAAACAGCGGCCGCAGGGGTCGGTCTATGAGACGCGAGATCAAAGTAGCCCGCTCTGGGGGGCGACCCTCGCGCCGCAGGTAGCTCCCTGGGATCCGGCCAGCAGCATAGAGGCGCTCCTCATAGTCCACCAGCAACGGCAAAAAGTCAGCCCCCTCACGATTGGCCTGGCGCGTGGCCGTAACCAAGACCGAAGTTTCCCCACAGGTCAGCCAGACTCCACAGCCTGCCTGGGGGGCCATCAAGCCAATATTGATGTCAATTTCCCGCCCGTAGAAGGAAATCGACCGAGTATATTCTGCCATGTAACGCTTCGCCTTCCTCTTTTCCTTGCCGCTATCGTAGCATTTTGGCCCGTTGAAGTAGGCAACCCCTGCCGAGCCACTAGGCCTCCGGCCACTTCTTTTGCAGGGGCTAGCTCAGCCTCACCCGATTTCTGCGTTGGCCAAGAGACTGCAGAAGGCGGTTGGCAGTACCTCTCCAGGCGCCAAGGATCTGGGGCCTTCAGCAGCCGCTGAAGTCCTCCCGGCGGTTATAGCTTGCTTCTATAGAGCAATGCAATAAGCTAGGGGCTTTACGGCGCTTCTAGTAATGCCAAAATAAAAAGCACTGTCTACCTCTTCAATCGAAAAGTTATGAACGCTGCCGCAGCTTCTACCTCTTCCTCATTTGATGGCCAAGCCTTGGATCATGTGCTTATTTTCGACACCACTTTGCGCGACGGAGAGCAGTGTCCCGGCGCAACCCTCAACACTGAGGAGAAACTGGCCATTGCCCGGCAACTGGCTCGGCTAGGGGTTGATATCATCGAGGCGGGGTTTGCCTACGCCAGCCCTGGCGACTTTGAGGCGGTGCAGAAGATAGCTGAGCACGTGGGCACCCCCGATGGCCCCGTCATCTGCAGCCTGGCTCGTGCCCGCAAGGCTGATATCGAAGCGGCAGCTGAAGCCCTCAAACCCGCTGCCAAGCCCCGCATCCATACCTTCATTTCCACCTCTGACATCCACCTCAAGTACCAGTTGCGCAAAACCCGCGCTGAGGTGCTGCAAATTGCTGAAGAGATGGTGGCCTACGCCAAGTCCTTTGTGGACGATGTGGAGTTCTCCGCCATGGATGCCACCCGCTCTGATCCCGAATTCCTCTACGAGGTCCTCGAAGCAGCCATTCGGGCCGGGGCCAAAACCATCAATATCCCTGATACCGTTGGCTACAGCATGCCCGAGGAATTCGGCCAACTGATTAAAAGCATTCGCGAGAACGTGCCCAGTATTAAGCAGGCTATCATCTCTGTCCACGGCCACGACGACCTGGGAGTCTCAGTAGCCAACTTCCTGGAGGCCATCAAGCAGGGAGCGCGACAGGTGGAAGTAACCGTTAACGGCATTGGCGAGCGGGCCGGTAACACAGCGCTGGAAGAAGTGGTGATGGCCCTGCATGTGCGCCGCAGCTACTTTAACCCCTACTTTGGGCTGCCGGTGGACTCCGAAAAACCGCTGACTCACATCAAAACCCAGGAGATCTACCGCACCTCCCGCCTAGTCTCCAACCTCACCGGCATGTTGGTGCAGCCCAACAAGGCAATTGTTGGTGCCAATGCCTTTGCCCACGAATCCGGCATCCATCAAGACGGGATGCTCAAAAACCGTCAGACCTACGAAATCATGGACGCCCAAACCATCGGTCTGCAATCGAGCACCTTGGTGTTGGGCAAACACTCGGGCCGCCACGCCTTCCGTACCCGCCTCAAGGAGCTGGGCTTCGAGTTGTCAGAGCAAGAGCTAAACAAGGCTTTCTTGCGCTTCAAAGAGCTGGCCGACAAAAAGAAAGAGATCACCGATCTCGACCTAGAGGCCATCGTCAACGATGAAACCCGGCCAGTGCCGGACCTCTACCGGCTGGAGCACGTGCAGGTGGTGTGTGGCAATCACGAGACGCCTACAGCTACTGTGCGCCTAATTACCCCTGAGGGGGAGGAAAAGGTGGATGCAGCAGTGGGCACGGGACCGGTGGATGCGGTTTACAAAGCGATCAGCCGCATTGTCAACATTCCTAACCAGCTCATTGAATTCTCTGTCCAGTCGGTTACCGCCGGCATTGACGCCATGGGGGAAGTTACTATCCGCCTGCGCCATGAAGATCGCATCTTCTCCGGCCATGCTGCCAATACGGACATCGTTGTTGCCTCCGCGCAAGCCTATGTGAACGCCCTCAACAAGCTCTATGCCGCTCTGCATGCAGCTCGCTCGACGGCTGCCCAGAGGGAGGCTGCTACGCAACAAGTTTGACCACGAGCACAACAAGCCCTCTCCTTGCTTCCAAAGCCAGGCTCCTGGGCTCCCTCTCCTGCCGGGGGGCAGTCCGGGGGAACCTAACCCTAGGGGAGGATCCCCCCGGCAAACACTCGGCCGATAACCTCTTCAATTGGCGGATCGGTTACTGTCAAGTCCAACACCTCCAGCTCTGCCAGCAGCCTGGCCACTGTCTGGGTGAGCTGTTCCCGCCGCACCCACAGCCGCACCTCGCAGCTGCTGCCAGGATCCCCTTCGCTGCGCAGCTCACCATAGGACTGCAGTTGCGCCGAGGAGCAAGGGCGGGCCAATTCCAGCTTCACCTCGCGATAGGGAGCAAAGCGCTGCCGCAGCTCTTCTAGGTTGCCATCGTAGATCAGTTGCCCGCCGCTAATCACCAGCACCCGCTCACAAAGGGCTGTAATATCAGCCATGTAGTGGCTGGTCAGGAGCACTGTTGCCCCGTAGCGGCGGTTGTAGTCCCGTAGAAACTGCCGCACAGCAGCCTGGGCATTCACATCCAACCCCAAGGTGGGCTCGTCCAAAAACAAAACCTGCGGGCGGTGGAGCAGGGCCGCCAGGAGCTCTGCCTTCATCCGCTCCCCTAGGGAAAGCTTGCGCACCGGTTGATTTAGCTTGCCTTGCAGGTTGAGTAACTCCGCCAACTCCTCCACCCGATCCTGAAACACCTTTTCCGGGAGCTCGTAAACAGCGGCATTAATGCGCAAGGAGTCCATCGCCGGGAGATCCCAGAGGAGCTGCTGCTTTTGTCCCATCACGAGGGTAATCTGCCGCAAAAAAGCTGGCTCGCGTCGGTAGGGCAGATGGCCGACCACCTGGACCGTACCACTGGAGGGGTAGATGAGACCTGTTAGCATCTTTAGGGTGGTGGTCTTGCCAGCGCCGTTTGGCCCCAGAAAACCTACCACCTCCCCCGCCTGAATCTGAAAGCTCAAAGACTGCACTGCCGGGATGTAGCGATAGGTGCGGCGAAAAAAGTGACGCAATGTGCCCACTACCCCCGGCTCCTTGATGGCCACTGGGTAGACCTTGCTCAGGTTGTCAACAGCAATAATTGGCTCCAAACTCTCACCCCCACAAAATAGCCAGACTGGCTTCCCCAGCCCCAAGGCTAAGCTCCCCAAAGCTGGGCCTACCAGATCTGGCCAGGAGGCAACAGCAGATGGGCAAGGGAACTACAGCAACCCCACGTCGATTCCTGGCTTGCCGGCAACCAGCTCTACCTTCAGGATGCGGCCACCCGACTTCTGAATGCGCTGCTGCTCGCGAAACCAGTTGTCGTAGGGTACCAACTTGGTGAAGTAGGTATTCTGCAGCTCCCGTTGGGTACGAATTCGGGTTTGGCTAGGCACGCAAGCTGTAATCTTAAACATCCGCATGGTGCAAGGATCCCCCTGATAAATGGCTGACCCAACCAGCAAGGCAGGCGACCCACCTCAGAAAGCTCGCGTACCCTAGTTAGCACACCAGATCCCTGGGGCAAGTCGCCTGTCGTGCTTGTTAGAGGCTAAACCTCAGGCCAAGGCCACAATGTTGGCAGTTAGCTTAGGCCGGAGCAAATGTAGTCAAAGTACACACCCATTTCTTTGCCGGCTTCAGGACCCACCAAAGCCGCAGTTACCTCCTTCATGGCTTGGATGGCCTGAATCGTTGCCCCAATTGGCACTCCCAGCGAGTTGTAGGTTTCTTTGAGGCCGTTGAGCACCCGCTCGTCGAGGATGGAGGGATCCCCTGCCAACATGGCGTAGGTGGCATAGCGCAGGTAGTAGTCCATGTCGCGAATGCAAGCAGCATAGCGACGGGTGGTGTACATGTTGCCACCAGGGCGGGTGAGATCCGAGTAGAGCAAAGCCTTGGCAGCAGCATCCTTAATGATGTTGGAAGCGTTGGCTGCAATGGTGGCAGCCGCCCGCACCCGCAGCTCGCCCGAGGCGAAGAAAGCCCTCAGCTTGTCCATGGCCGAGCTGTCGAGGTACTTGCCTTGGACATCGTAGCTGTTGATTACAGCAGTAATTGCGTCTTGCATGATGAGCTTCCTAAATCCAATCCGTGAACCTTAAACAGAAGGCAGTTAAACAAAAAGACTAACTCATGGCTCCCGCGACAAAGTCAAAGTAGTAGGCTGCTTCAGCCGCGTCCTCGGGAGACAACAGACCCATGGCTACCTGCTTCATGAGGCGAATGCTCTCCGCCACTGCCGGCAGGGGCGTGCCCAAGGAGTTATACATCTCCCGCACACCTACCAAGCCGATTTCCTCAATCGGCGTAACATCGCCGGCAACGATCCCATAGGTAATTAGGCGCAGGTAGTAGTCCATATCCCGCAGGCAAGTTGCCGTCATCTCCTCTCCGTAAGCGTTGCCACCTGGAGAGACAATGTCGGGACGCTTTTGGAAGAGCTGATCGGCTGCTTGCTTAACGATGCGCTCACGCGACTCAGTCAAGACTTGAGCAATGCGCAGCCGCTTCTCCCCCGAGGTGACGAAGGACTTAATGCGATCCAGTTCTCCCGGGCTGAGGTAGCGGGCTTCCGCATCCGCATTCACAATCGACTTCGTGATAACGCTCATGGATAGCCATCCTCAAGTCGTTTTTTTAAAAGAGTATGACAGGCATACCCCCATGTTATTCTCCGATATGCCTGCCGTCTGCCATCTCAGATCTTCACACTTCTTAAAGTCCTTCCCAGGCAAGGAGCTCCCCTCCCTGGCAACGGCTGCAGCGGCTAGCCCTCGTCTAGGGCAGATAGGGTTGAAAGTCTTGGGTAACCCTCAAGGTCAGGCTGGCGTTGGCATCAATCACCGCCACTTCTGGCGCTGTCACGTTGCCAATCACAGCCCCTGCAGCTGCTCCGCCCAGCACTTTCTCTGTTGAGATCACCCGGTCACCCAGGAGGCCCCCTAAGATGGCCCCTGCAGCTGCTCCAATCAGGGCATCTTGGACAATGGCTTCCGCAGAGGTATGGCGGGGATCCTTGCGCAGCGGGATCACCTGGCTTTGGGCGTAGAGGGGGTAGGATTGGCCGTTAAAAACCAAAGCTCGCGAGACAAACTGGGTGCCGCCGCTTACTGGCTGGAATTGACCTTCTAGGATGGCTCCCGCCGGGACGACCGTGTTGCCGTAGATATCCCGCAGGGGAGTTTCCAGGCTGAGGCTGACGGCGCGGGTTTCACCAGGGGCAAGCAGGAGGGGCTCGGCAGAGCGATGCACCGCTTGGATTAAATCTCCAGAGCGCAATAGCAGCGTGGTTCGCAATTGAAAGGGCTGGCCAGAGCCGTTTCCCCCTGCCGCCGGATTTACAGGACGCCATCCCTCGCCAGGGGGTGGGGGTGGCAAGGGATCCCTTTGCGCCAAAACCGGCGCAGCTGGTGGTAGCCAGAGCAACCCCCCCAGCAGCGGAGCCAACAGGCAACGGGCTCGGTTGGTCATGGTCTTATCCCTGAGCTACACTTCTAGGTTAGCGGCAAAAACCAAGTGCAAAGGCTTCTTTGGCTTCCCCCTCCATCAAACCCACTCCTAGAGGGAAGTCAGCTTCCCAGAGCAGTAGATTCTGCTGCTCTTTGGACTGGATAGCAGTGCGGAAAAGCGCCATAGTTCTGGAATACCTGCTGCCCGTGCTAGATTGGGCCTAGGTTTTTTCCTCCCCGTGGGGCTTTTTCCGCAATCCCAACTCTTTCCCTGTGGCTATGAAGTCCAGCCCATCTATGCCAAACCAACCCTCTCCCAGTTCAGGCCCTTCTGCTCAGCCTGACCAGTCGCCTCAAGGGAATAGAGTCCTTCCCTTTTTGCAGCCTTTGGCAGTCTCCGCCCTCAGGTCTCTTTTTGCGTCAGTGCTGCTGGTGCTCTTGGGCATTGGTCTGGGAGCAGCGCTAGGGGGAGGCAGGGGGGTATCTGCTCAGACGACGGCAACTCCACCCCAGCCAAACCTAAATTTTATTGCCGAGGTGGCCCAGAAGGTGGGGCCGGCAGTGGTGCGCATCGACTCAGAGCGGACAGTCAACGTTCCTGGGGCTTTCCCAGAGGAGTTCTTTAGCGATCCGTTTTTCCGCGAGTTCTTTGGCCAGGTGATCCCTCCCCTGCCGCGGCAGCGACGACAGCAAGGGACGGGCTCCGGCTTTATCATTAGCCCGGATGGCCAGATCATCACCAACGCCCATGTGGTGGAGGGATCTGACAAGGTGACGGTGACGCTGAAAGATGGCCGTAGCTTTGAGGGCAAGGTTATTGGCACGGACCCAGTTACGGACATTGCAGTGGTCAAGATTGACGCCCAGAACTTGCCAACGGTGAAGCTGGGCCGCTCCGAGCTTCTGGAGCCGGGTCAGTGGGCCATTGCCATTGGCAACCCCCTGGGGCTAGACAACACGGTAACTGCCGGGATCATCAGTGCCTTGGGCCGTTCCAGCAGCGAGATCCGCGTGCCCGACAAGCGGGTGTCGTTCATCCAGACGGATGCGGCCATTAATCCCGGCAACTCCGGCGGTCCGCTGCTGAATGCCCAAGGGGAAGTGATTGGGGTCAATACCGCCATCATCCAGGGAGCGCAGGGGTTGGGCTTTGCCATTCCCATTGAGACAGCGCAGCGGGTGGCCAACCAGTTGATTACCCGGGGCAGGGTGGATCACCCCTACTTGGGTATCCGCATGCTCACCCTTACTCCTGAGCTGAAGGAGCGCCTTAACCAGGATCCCAACAGTCGCATTTTCGTAACCGTGGATCAGGGGGTGCTCATCGGCGAGGTCATTCAGGGATCCCCAGCAGAGCGGGCGGGCCTGCGGGCTGGAGATATCATCCTCTCCGTCAATGGCCGCCCTGTAACCACTGCCGACCAAGTGCAGCAAGAGGTGGAGCGCACTGAGGTGGGCAGCAAGCTAGAGCTGGAGATTGAGCGAGGGGGGCGGCGGCAAAAGATCCAGGCGGTCACCGGCTCTTTCCCGACGCCAAAGCGCAGCTAAGCAACTGCTGTTCAAGCCAGCTGGTTGCTACAACCAAGAGGGGGGAGAGGAGGTAACGTTCCGCTGGACTTCGGCGGCAGGCTGGCGCTCTTGCGGGGGAGGGGGACGGTGGGGCAGCTACTATGGATCTGTCTCCTCTGGCGTTCTGGGTAGGGTCCAGCATGGTTAAGCAGCGGAGAGCCCTATCCCCTTGGTGCAAGCAGGTGAGGAATTGGCCAGCCTGTACTGATTTGGAGCTGATGGAAGCCCTCAAAGCAGGGCAGCCTGCTGCTCTGGCCGCCCTCTATGATCGCTATGCCAGCTTGGTCTATGGTTTGGCCCTCCAGATCCTAGGCTGTGTAACTGAGGCCGAGGATCTGACGCAAGAAGTGTTCGCCACCCTCTGGCGAAAGCCCAGCCACGATCCCAAGCAGGGATCCATCAACAGTCTTTTGTGTAGGTTGACCCGAGCGCAGGCTCTTGAGCGGCTGCGCTCTCAAGGCAGCCAGCGGCGCCCCTGGAAGCCCTGGCAGCCCCTGCTCATTGCCAGCAGCAGATCTCCAGCCCCCTTTGAGCAGCTTTCTGTGGAGGAGCGGCGGCAGCCAGTTCAGGAGGCTCTCAGTCAGCTTTCGGAAAGCCAGCGCCAGCTACTGGAGTTACTCTACTATCGAGGGTTAAGCGCAGAGGATATCGCTCAAGAGCTGGGGATTCCGCTGGCCACAGTCCAAGCTCGCTCTCGCCAAGCCCTTTGCAAGTTGCGACGATCCCTGCGCCCCCTGCTTGGCCAGTAAAGTTTTGAGCCCTGCCGCAGGGTTGTTGGGATAGCCATGTCTTCTGCCTCCTCCCCCCTTTTTCCTCTTCCCGCTGAGCTGGAAGAGGCAGTCCTGGCCGATTACCTGCTGGGGCTCTTGCCCCCTGAGCAGGCAAGTGCCCTGGAGGTGCGCTTAGCTCAAGAGCCGCAGCTATTGGCAGAATTACAAGCCCTCCAGGAAGCTCTGCATTTGTTGCCCTATGGGCTGCCGGGGGTGATCCCTTCAGCCAGTTTGCGCAGCCAGGTCATGGCAGAGACAGGCACCCCACCCATCCCCCCACCCCCAGCCTTGCCCTCTCTGGGCCTTGGTCGCCTCCAGCTTGAGGGGCGGTGGCTGAGGGGCTTAGCGGCGGTAACTTTGTTGTTGCTGGTTTTCGATAACTGGCGGCTGCGGCAGACCCTGCAGCCAGCTCCCCTAGAAGCGGTGCAGGCGCTGGCCCAGTTGTTCCAACAGCCGGGATCCCGCCTGATTACCTTGCAGGGGGAGGCAGGGTCGGCTAACTTGCTGTTTCGCCCGGGGGAGTGGCAGGAGGTGGTTTTGGCGGCAAGGGATCTGCCCCCCTTGCCTGCAGGGGAGCGCTACCACCTTTGGCTCAAGCTGGACACCGAGGAGATGCTCTATGGCGGCAGCTTTCAGGTAGATGGCCAGGGCACCGCCATTGTTGCGTTGCGCCCGCTACAAACGCCTTCCAAGGATGCTCCTGTCCAAGAAGTGCTGATTACGGCTGCCGCCGTCCCCCCAGACCTTGGCGGCAAGGTTCTCCTTAGCGCTAGGGTGTTGGGAGAAAGGTGAGTCCCTAGCGAACAACCAGGAGCACTCCCATCATGCCACCGGCTAGGGGGTAGAACTTGGCAGCAGAAAAGCCCAGCTGCAAGGCCATTTGCCGCTGTTGTTCTCCGCCGGGAAAGCGATCCAAGCTGGGAGCGATATAGGCATATTCGGATGCCAATCCAAAGGCTTTGGCCTGGGCAACAACGTGGGTGGTGAGGTACCAGCGCTGAAAGCTCTCAAGGAAAGGAATCCCAGCGGGGCGATGGAAATCCAAAATGGCGGCGCGACAGCCAGGTTTGAGCACCCGGTAAATCTCCCGCAGAGCCTGAGGGATATCGGTTACGTTGCGCAGGCCATAGCCCATCGTAATGGCATCAAAGCGGTGGTTGGCAAAAGGCAAGGCCAGCGCATTGCCCAAGACCCACTCTAGGGAGTAGCCGGGGAGCAATTGCTGGGCACGGCGCTGGGCAATGGCCAGCATGGCGGGGGAGAAATCCAGTCCCACTACTTGTCCGCTTCGTCCCACCCTCCGGGCCAGTTGCAGGGCCAGATCGCCAGTGCCACAGCAGAGATCCAACACGTGCCCGCCCGGACCGGCGCCCGACCAGCGCACGGCCATGCGCTTCCAAACCCGATGGAGGCCCAGGCTCAGGGTTTGGTTGAGGGCATCGTAGTGGGGGGCAATGCGGTCGAAGAGCTCGCGAATCTGCTCAGGGCGCTCAAAGGCTGGGCTAGGCACTGCTTGTCAACTCCGCTTGGCGTTGTTGTGGCAACAATCTCTAGGCAGGGCTACGGCGGCACCGGGATTCCGCTAACCCCAACTTGGTAACGGCGGCTGGGATAATCCGCCAGGCTTAGGGACAAGGAGCGGGAGCCGGCTAAGCTGGAGGCGGGGATGCGGATGGTTCCCTGGAAAACGGGGCTGTTGGGAGGCAGCTCCCCGGGCAAGCCCTGGGTGAGAGCGTTGATCGACCGGCCGTTGTCGTCAGTAACGTTCAGGAAGCTGTAGAGAAAGCGCACTGCTTCCGGCGAATTGTTTTGCACGGCAACATTCAAAACCACCTGCCCTCCCTCGCGTCGCACAGAGAGCACCTGCATGGCAACCTGCCCACTGGGGGCCACCTGTGGGGGTGGGGGAGAGGGTGTAGACCTAGGTGGTGGCGAGGGGCGCGCTGGTGGCGGAGAGGGGGAGGCAGGCTGCAGGGTAGGGGAGGGAGAGGGGGCCAATGCCAATTCGGGAGACAGGGGACGGAGAGGAGTGGGGGTGGGAAAGACAACGACTGCGGGTGGGGGTGTGGAAAGCGGAGTGGGAGTGGGGGGTGGCTGAAGAAAGGCTTTCGCTGCCGCAATTACCTCGGCCTCACTGAGAAGGGGCACGGTACGGGGATCGCGAACGATCCCGGCGGAGGAAACCTGGCTGGTTTTGGTAACAGGAGAGGAGACCCCCGAGAGAGCGCGTTGGCCGAAGAGATAACCCAAGCAGCCGCTCACCACTGCCGTAAAGAAAAGGGCCCCCACCCACCCCACCTCTCCCAAGAAGCTGGAGGTGAACTCTCGCACCCGCCTGAGCAACCTGCGCAAAGAATGCTCGCTCCTGCTAGGGACTTGTTCTACTATGGTACGCAAGCCATCGGCAAGCTACGCCCCTGGCCCAGAATCTGGGTGCTCCTGCAGCTGGCCGCGGAGAGCGGTGCTATCAAGGTTGGGCAGCCGTTCTCCTAACCACCAGCTTGGATCCTCCCAGCTCAGGGATCCCAGCCACTTGGCGGCGCGATCTGCCAAGACCAATCCCAACAAAACAGGAGCAGTGGAGATCCCCAGCGCCAGGCTTAGCCAAAGGGGAGGAAAGGTTTGCGAGGCGGCTGAGGAAGTATTTTGGGCAGGGGAAGATGCCGGTTTAAGATCCATCATGTCTGCGTTCTGAATCGGGACTTGTAAACCTACCCCTAATTGAATTGAACCTCATCCTAACTCCAAACTTACGGATCTAGAAGCTTTTGCTTAAACTCAGCTAGTGCCGCCAGAGTTTCTTGATCCAGGGGGCGACAAAGAAGAGGTGCTGCTTGACGTATTGCTGCAAGAGGCCAATCCCACCAGGCAAGCTGGCTGAGCTG
>NZ_JANSIV010000054.1:0-2093 GCF_047502705.1 Synechococcus sp. H70.1 | reverse complement strand
GGCGCCATGGCCGATCCAAACATCGTGTCCAACCAGAATATCTCCGCGAGTCAAAGGGTGACCTTCCAAGACGCGCAGCTCACTCCAGCACTCGGGTAGGTGAGTGAAAGGATAGGTAGTAGCCCAGTCAGTGTGGTGCTCGTAGCCTGCAAAAAATGTACCCCTTGTGCAATTGAGCTACAGCGGCCAATCTTTACCTGCGAAGGTTCTCCTAATCCAACGAAGAACTCACATCCATAGCTGAGAGAGCCAATATTAACCAAGGGAAACGGCTCTAAGCCTCTATAGGCAAAGTATGTTTTCTCCTCTAGTTGTGGGCTGTGTTGAATGCGGATAGGCATAGAACCTCAGTTCCCTGGATCGGGGCTTGCTAAGGTCAAACGTAAGCCTAAGTAGAGTGTGCCCCAACTCCGCGCAGGAGTCTTCAAGTCTTACACTTTGAACGAAGCTGGAGGCAGTAGAGGCTACCCAATACTGAGCTAATCTAACGATTGACTTCCATCCCAATGCCTAATGTCGATTGTACTTATCTGTGGTCCTGCCCGCTGTGGCAAGAGTCGGCTGGCGGAGAACCTAGCCGCGGCTTCTGCCCTGCCGGTCATCTACCTGGCCACCGGGCCCAAGCCCGACCCTGAGGCCGACCCGGAGTGGGCGGAGCGGGTTCAGCAGCACCGGCAACGGCGTCCTCCCACCTGGCAAACCTGGGAAACCGAGCCAGACCTGGGCTCCGAACTGCAGAAGCTGCCCCAGCCCTGTTGTGCCCTGGTGGATTCACTGGGGGGCTGGGTGGCGCAGGGCCTGGAGTGTTCCCCTGAGGAGTGGGATCCCTTGGTGCAAGCGTTCCTAACTGCCTTGCAGACCTGTGCGGGGAAGGTCATCTTGGTCTCCGAAGAAGTGGGCTGGGGGGTGGTGCCTGCCTATCCGCTGGGGCGGCGGTTTCGGGATCGGATGGGGGAGCTCACCCAGAAGCTGGCCCCGCTGGCGGAGCAAGTGCTTTTGGTTGCGGCTGGCTTTGTCCTTGATCTCACCCAGCTGGGGATCCCGCTGGCAGGGGTGAATAGCCCAGAGCTGAGATAAGCTGCAATGGGTTGATGGTATCCGCGGATAGGGTTTCTCCCTTGCGGAAGCCCTCGCCTAGATCGAGACTGGGTTAAAGCGATTGCTTGTCGTCGTGCCGATTACCTTCTACCTGCCCGCCAAAGCCATCCAAACCCTGGATTTAACGCCGGGCCATGAGTTGGTGAAAACCTTGATGGCGGATCCCGTTCGCTCCGCTCAGCAGGTGCAATGTTCCATTGATTGGCCGCGCAGCCCCGACGATCCGCGCGAGCTCTCGGAGATCCCGGAAGTGCGCCTGTGGTTTATCCGCTGGGATACGGTTTACCCCTGGATGCCCTACTTTCTTGACTGGCGCAGCGGTGAGCTGGCTCGCTACGCTGCCATGCTGGTGCCCCACCAATTCAACCCCCGCGAAGGGATCGTCTATAACCCCGAAGCACTGGAGATCTTCGTCTATCAGAAGATTTTCGTGCTGATGCGCTGGTTTAAGCAGCAGAAACTGGGATCTGTCTCGATGCTGCGGGACATGGCCTTAGTGTTTGGCTTCGAGGTGCAACCCGAGTTTCTGAACCTCTGGGAAGCCGAGACCGGAGAACCATGAGAGTGATGGTAGCCGACACCTGGCCTGGAATCCCGGCAGCAGCGGCAGTGGCAGAAGCCTGGCAAGAGGCAGTCCCCCGTCCCTGGGGGCTGCTCTGGGTGGATCCCAGCCCTTCTGAAGCACAGCTCAAGGCCCTCTGGCAACAGATTGCTGCCTGGGAAGGGGAAAGGGATCCCCTGCTGGTAGTACCTGGCACCCTAGCCGATCCGATAGGGCCCGGCCAAACCTGGGCCGACCTAGCTGCTGCCTGGGGGTTCAAAGTACTTCTGACACTGCCTGAGGAAGCGGCCCTTAGCCAGGGAGCTGCTTTTGCGGCCTTGCTTCGCCAAGCCAAGACTCACTGTCTGGGATGGGTGTTGCTGGAATCCGCATCCGGCTCCTCCCTAGAAGAACCCCCCTTGGTCTGGCAGTTGCAGGCCCAGCTGGGGATCCC
>NZ_JANSIV010000053.1:0-7936 GCF_047502705.1 Synechococcus sp. H70.1 | reverse complement strand
AAAGCGCACCTGTCAGCCTAACCGTAAACCAAGTTCCTGCTCCAACCTTTACCAAAGAGTTTAGCCCTAACACAGCAACAGCAGGCGGCACTGTAGCCGTTATCTTTACCATCACCAACAATGCTCCTGTACCTTTGTCTGGACTCAGCTTTATAGATGCTTTGCCAGGTGGTTTGCGAATTACTGAACGGAATGTAGTTACTTTAAATACGTGCGGTGGCACGCTCACAGCGAACCCCAGCATTCCTTTCAATCCTGGCCCTCCACCACAACCAGCAATTCCTTCAACCACGATTGCCCTTCAAGGTGGAACTCTGGCTCCGAATTCCTCCTGCGTGGTTTCTGTATCTGTGGAACAGATCAATCCAGGGGCGGCAACTTACACAAATCCCCCAGTTACCCTCTTCAGCAGTGGGGCGCCACCAGTAACCTCTAACCAAGCTACTGTGACTTTCAATTAGGGTCGGTCTAGAGTTCTTGCTGTTGACCCAAGCAAGGCTTGGGAAGCTCCACTGCCCTTACGAGTAGCAACACTGTTTTCAACAAAGCCTAAGGAGGGATCCTGTAAACTGCCGGCGCCTAGCAACATCTCGATCATAAGCTGCTAGGGTCAAGAAGCGATTGTGGGCAATCTCACTGCCGCAACAAGCAGAACCTTGGGAGTGGAGAACAATAGCAAGCAACCAGGCTAGGGGGAGGTGGCTGCAGCCTGCCGCGCCAAGACCCACTCCACCAGGGTGCGCACGCCGTAGCCGGTGGCGCCTTTGTTGTTGTAGCCCGCATCCTTCTCTGTCCACACCGGGCCGGCTATGTCCAGGTGGGCCCAGGGGGTTTTCTCCACAAATTGTTTGAGGAAGAGGGCAGCGGTGATGGAGCCGCCGGAGCGGGGGCCGGTGTTCTTCATGTCGGCCACGGTGGAGCTGAGGCCCTCGAAGTAGCTCTCTTCCAAGGGTAGGCGCCAGATCTTTTCGCCAGAGAGGTTGGCCGCCTGCTGCAGCTCTTGAGCTAGGGCCTCATTGGGGGTAAAGAGGCCGGCAATTTCTTCTCCCAGCGCAATAACGCAGGCGCCGGTTAGGGTGGCCAGATCCACAATGGCGTCCACCCCCAGCTTTTCGGCAAACACCAAAGCATCGGCCAGGGTGAGGCGGCCTTCGGCATCGGTGTTGTTGACCTCAATGGTCTTGCCGTTGGAGGCGGTGAGGATGTCCCCGGGGTGGAGGGCACGGCCGCTAATCATATTTTCAGTGGCGGCGACAATAAAGTGCACCTCTACCTGTGGCTTGAGGGCAGCTAGGGCCCGGGCCGCTCCCAAGACGGCTGCAGCTCCGCCCATATCGGTTTTCATCATGGCAATGCTGCGGGAGTCGGTTTTGATGTTCAGCCCGCCGGAATCGAAGGTGAGGCCCTTGCCCACCAGGGCCAGCTTGGCGACGGGATCCCCTTCTTTGGGCTTGTAGGTGAGGTGGATAAACTGGGGCGGCAGATCTGAGGCCTGGGCCACGCCGAGGAAAGCCCCCATGCCTAAGGCTTGGCACTCTTCCCGTCCTAGGATCTCCACCTCTAGGCCGTAGTCTTGAGCCAGTTGCCGGGCAGTGTCGGCCAGGGCAGGGGGGGTGACGACATTGGCAGGGGCGGCCACCAGTTCGCGGGCCAGGATCGTCCCGGCAGCCATCTCGGTGGCCCGCTGCAGGGCGTTTTCATAGTCTTGGCGGGCCTGGGCCAGGCCTGGCACCAGGAGGGTGACTTCCTCAACGGAAAAGCCGCGCTCTTCCTCGGGCTTGGGCTGGGATTTGAAGCGGTTATCCTGGTGGGCCACAAGGAGGCTGGCTTCGGCTACTGCCTGCACCGCCCGCACCGGATCCAGCCCCGTTTCTGGCAAGGACAGCACCACCTGCTTAGCTTTAAGGCTGTGGGCCTGGCGCAGACCATTGGCAGTGGCCCGCCGCAGGGCTTCCAGCGTCAGCGCAGCCGGATCCCCAAGCCCCACCAACACCAGCTTGCGGATGGCTCCTGGCAGGCGCAGAGCAAGGCTGCTATTGGGCTTGCCCTGAAACTTCTGTTCTTGAACTGCTTCCGCCACCAGCCCCGACCCCACTTTCTCGTCCAAGGCAGCAATCTCGGCAGGCAGCGAGAAGGTGGCGTTTTCGCCGGTGGGGGCAAAGCAGTAAACCAAGGCGCATTCTGCCTGTGTTAGGGGCGGCTCGCCAAGACGAAGCTGCATGGGAAACCTTTGGCCAAGCTAGGGACAGCAGATTTTCAGTGTAGCCAATTCCGCCACTTCTAGGACAGGGGATCCCTTGGCTGGCATCGACGTTGGCTTTTCTAGCCAATAGCCTTTAATCAGGAAGGGAGGAAACCAAGGTATGGCCTGGCGGCGGCGTTCCATCCTTCAGCTTGGGGTTATTGCCGGCGCAATGCTCCTGGCGCTGGCGCTAGGGGGGGTGGGATCCCTGGCCCAGGCGCAGAGGCCCCTGGAAGAGCTGCCGCAGCCGGTTCGCCTCAAGCTGCCCCCCGGCCTAGCCCGCTACACCTACGACAAGTCGGCGGGAGACTACTTCGAAGAAATCGAGCCGCTGCTGCCGGGCGGAGCTTATGCCCAGTGGGCCTTCTACCCCGTCCCTGTCTACATTCAGGGGGATCACCCCCAGTGGAAAACCTTTGTGGAGCAGGCGGTAAAGGAGTGGTCGGCCTACATCCCCCTGAAGGTGGTGGGCAAAGAAGAGGAGGCCCTCTACGGGATAAGCATCTACCGCGTTCCTGCCATTGGCGAAGGGATAGCGGGGGCAGCCCGGCCTGAGTTTTTCTTTGCCGCCGATGGCTCGCTGCAGCAGCGGGTGCGCATTGTCATTGCCGAAGGCCAGGGATTGGCAGAAGTGACGGCGGTGGCTCGGCACGAGATTGGCCATGGGCTGGGGCTGTGGGGCCATAGTCCCAACCCGCGGGATCTGATGTACGGCGGCCACCATGCAGCGGCTACCGGCAATCGCCGCCTGCTGCGGGTGCCCACCATCACCAAACGGGATCTCAATACCCTCAAGCGGGTTTACGAGCAGCCCACCCTCATGGGCCAGGTCTTCCCGGAGAGCTACCGCCGCCTGTTTGGCCAGCTTCTGCCAGAGAGAATTTTGGGAATGGCCGGCAGCTAGAGCCGCAGCAGTTGCGCTCCCCCCTTCAGCCCCATAGCCAGGAGAAAAAACAGCAACTGGGTGGTCACAATGCTGGGGCCGGAGGGGAGGTTGAAGGCGGCTGAGAGGAGGATCCCCAGCACGGCGCTTAAGCCCCCCAAGACCATGGCCAGCAGCACATAGGTTGTAAAGCCGGAGGCCAAAAGCCGCGCCGTCGAGGCAGGGATCACCACAAAAGCGCTCACCAATAGCACCCCCACCGAGCGGATCGAAAGAGCCACCACCAGCGCCAGCAGCACCACAAAGGCCAGCCGCTGCCAGCCCGCCTCTACCCCCCGCGCCCGCGCCAGTGACTCATCCAGGGTGAGCAGCATCTGGGCAGGCAAGGTCAGCCCAATATACCCCAGGGCCAAGAGCAGGAGCAGGCCGCTTATCCACAAGGCCGGCAGGCTGATGCCGAGAATATCCCCAAACAGCAACTGGTTAAGGTTGCCGCGGTAGCCAGGGATCAGGCTAAGGCCAATGATGGCCAGGGCCAAGGAGGAAGAGTAGATGATGTTTAGCACCGCATCCGCCGAAAGCTGGGTGCGTTCCAAGACAAAAGTCACCCCCAGGGCAAACACCACCCCAAACACCATCAGCACCGCCGTGGGATCCAGCCCCAGGGCCACTCCCAGGACAATACCCAGCAGCGCCGAATGCCCCAAGGCATCACTAAAAAACGCCAACTGCCGAAAGATGGCAAAACTGCCCAAAAGCCCCCCCGTCACCCCCGTCAGGATGCCGCCTAGAAGAGCCCGCTGCATGAAGGGCAACTGCAGCCATTCCACCACCTGCGCCCAGGTCTCCGGCATTGCCCCTCCTCAGTGGTGGTGGATGTAGCGGGCAAACGCGGGGCCGTAGACGCGGTTTAGCATCTCCGGCGCCAGGGCCGCCTCAGGGGATCCCTGACAAATCAGGGAGCGGTTGAGACACAGCACGCGGTCACAGTAGCGGGACACCATCTCTAGGTCGTGGGAGACCTGCAGAATGGCCCAGCCCAGGGAGCGGCGCAGCTCTTCCAATAGCCGATAGAACTCCCCTTCGCTGAGGCTATCTAGACCAGCGGGAGCCTCGTCCAGCACCAGCAGCCGCCGCGGCCAGACTAGACAATAGGCCAACAGCACCCGCTTCAGCTCGCCGCCGCTCAGTTGACCCAGGGGCTTAGAGGCCAGGTGCAGAGCCTCGGCCCGTTGCAAGGCTTTTTTGACGGCCTCCTGCCGAGCAGCTCGCTGCTGCCAGGGCCAGCGGGGCCTAAGGGATCCCCAGCCCAGGGCAACAAACTCCGCCACTGTTAGGGGGAGGGCGGGGTTGAAGTGCAAGCGCTGCGGCACATAGGCAAGCTGCTGCCGCACTTTCTGGGGCAAGTACCCTGACAGGCGCAGTGGCTCCCCTAGGATCCAAACCGAGCCGCATTGGCGGGGCAGGATGCCCAAGATGGCCTGCACCAAGGTGCTCTTGCCGGCGCCGTTGGGGCCAACAATGGCCGTATGGGATCCCGCCGCCAGCTCAAACGAGACATTCTGCACCGCCAACTGGGATCCCCGATAGACCGTCAGCCCCTCCACCCGCAGGACAACCTCGCCAGAATGGAAGCTCATCGCCCCCTTGCCAGCAGGTGCTCGAGAGCAGCCTGACCCACCAAGGGCAACTGCAGGGGAACCCAGGCCTTCTCTTTCTCGAAGGCGGAGACCAGGTTTTCCACGTTCTGCCGCAGGATGGTTAGGTAGTACTCCGGCTCGATCCCCTCTGGGCCAGCCGTTTCCAAGGGATCGAACACGCGGACTTGTACCCCCAGATCCCGGGCCAAGACCTCAAAGGGGTTGTCCTTCCCCACTTGTGGCTCCACCAGGATTGTCTTTAGGCCCGACTGCCGCACCGTCTCCATCACCCGGCGCACATCTTCCGGAGAGGGGCTGGCTTCCGGGATCTCCACCAGGAACTCCGCTTTGAGGCTGTAGCGCTCGGCAAAGTAAGGGGCAAAGTCGTGGAAGACCACAAACTTTCTGCCGGCAAAGGGGGCCAAGCGCTGCTCGATTTCCTTATCCAAAGCCTCCAGTTGCTGGATAAAGGCAGCGGCGTTGGCGCGGTAGGTCTCTGCCCCTTCTGGATCGACAGCAATGAGGCCATCGCGAATATTTTCCACCTGCCGGATGGCTCGCCTGGGATCTAGCCAGATGTGGGGGTTCAACTTGCCGTGAGAGTGCCCGTGACCATGAGAATGGCCATGGCCGTGGCTGTGACCATGAGAATGGCCATGGCTGTGGGAGTGGCCATGCTCCGGCTCCTGGGTCTGCAAAGTCGGGATCCCTTGGCTGCTGTCAATGATGCGCAGCTTCGGATTGCTGGCGTTGGCAATCAATCCCTCCAAAAAGGTCTCCATTCCCAACCCGTTGATCACCAGCACATCCGCCTGGGACAGCAGGCGCGCATCCTCGGGTCGGGCCTGAAAGTCGTGGGGCCCCATCTGGGGAGGGATCAGAGGTTTCACCTCGGCCCGCTTCCCGGCCACGGCGCGGGTAAATTGCGTTATCGGCAGGATTGTGGTCACCACCTGCGGGGGGGTGGATCCCTGCTGGGCCTGGGACTCTTCTTGGCGCATCTGCAAGGTGCCTAGGATCCCGACCGAAAGGGCCGCCACCAGCGAGGCCAGTGATCTCAGGGGTCGGGCCGAACGCAGAGAGTTATTAGCCATGAGCCCTAACACCTCACGAGACAACAGAGACAGCAGCGTCGGAAGCGCCTGACTTCTGGAAAGCCAAGGCCCGCTGCTGCAGCAGCGAAAACATGCTCACCAGGCCGTTGCTGCGGGAAGGGCTAAGGCTGAAGTTGAGGCCCATTTCCCGCACAAACTCCAGGGAAACCCCCAAAATTTCCTCTGGTGCTGAGCCACTTAGCCCCTCCACCAAAACGGCCACCAAGCCCTTGACCAACTGGGCATCGGCATCTCCCTGGATGTAGACCTTGCCGTCTCTTAGCTCGGTGGCCAGCCACACCCGCGAAGCACAACCCCGCACGAGATTCTCCTCTGTTCGCTGGGAATCGGGGAAAGGGGGCAGGCGCTTGGCATAGGCCAGCAGCAACTCGTACTTCTGACGAGAGGTTTTGGCCTTTTGAAAGCGCGCGACAATCTGCCGCAGAGCTTCGGGCATCAACCCACTTGCCTGAATGAGAATGATAATCAAAAGTCATCGTAGCACGCAGCTTGGGGAGCCCAAGGGGTTGGCGCGGGAGGAAACAACTACCGCACTGAGCGGTAGCCGCCCCTTACTCCCCTGGGCGAGAGGACTAGTTGCCAAAGCTGGCTGGCGCGGGCCTTGAAGCTGCCGGCACTCATTAGCAGGTAAAGCCGCCACATGCGGCGAAAGCGCTCGTCGTAGCGACCAGCCAGTTGGGGCCATGCCCGCTCAAAATTGGTGTGCCAAGCTTTTAGGGTGGCCACGTAGTTGATCCCAAAGTTGTGCCAGTCTTCCAGAACAAATAGGCCCTCGAAAGCCGCTGTTATCTGACGAGGCGAGGGCAGCATCGAGTTGGGAAAAATGTAGCGCTCAATCCACGGATCCCGCCCCTGGTAGGCAACGTTGGTGCCGATGGTGTGGAGAAGAAACAAGCCATCCTCTTTGAGAAGGCGACGGGCTACCTGCATAAATGTTCGGTAGTTGCGGTAGCCCACATGCTCAAACATGCCCACAGAAAGGATCCGATCAAACTTTCCCTGCGTCTGGCGATAGTCTTCCAGCCGAATCTCCACCGGTAGGCCACGGCAGCGTTCGCTGGCTAGCCTAGCCTGCTCTTGCGAGACGGTGATGCCCACCACCTGCACACCGTAGCGTTCGGCCAGGTACTGTGCCGTGCCGCCCCAACCACAGCCGATGTCGAGCACGCGCATGCCGGGCTGGAGATCTAGCTTGCGGGCAATGAGATCCAGCTTGGCTTCCTGGGCTTCGTCGAGGGTTTGTGCCCCCCCATCCCAATAAGCACAGCTGTAGATCTGGCGGCGATCCAGCATGGCTTCGTAGAGGTCATGGCCAAGGTCGTAGTGGCGCTGGCCAACCACAAACGCTCCCTTACCCCGCTGGCGGTTGATGAGGCGACTGTCCAGGGCAAGCAGGAGCCGAACTGGCCAGCCCACTTGCTCGGCTGCCTGACTGGTGAGGAGACGACAAACCAGCTCATCAATAGCCTCGCAATCCCACCACCCCTCCAGGTAGGCCTCGCCAAAGCCCAGGGATCCATAGAGCAAGCAGCGCAGGTAAAGCCGCTCGTCGTGGACTTGCAGATCCCAGGGCCGCGAGCCATTGACGGCTATATCGGCAGCCTCCAAAAGCCTAAGTCCATAGCTGCGCGCCAGCCGATGCCAGAGGCTGAGGCCTTTCCCCATTCCCAGAACCCCCCTGCGCCTGGAAAGCCTAGTAAAGGCAACTAGACATTAAAGCGTAGCCCCTCTAGTGTGTTTCCAATTGTTTCCAAGGGATCCTGCAAACGGAGAACCTCCAACCTCTTGGTGAAGAAGGAGTAGGAGGACACCCGAGCGTTTCCAATCCAATTTCTAGGGATCCCCCCGAAGGGGGAACGCTCCTGCAACCCTACTTCGGTGACGACCAGGGGACTCCACTGGTTTCCAATTTCTAGGGATCCCCCCGAAGGGGGAACGCGGGAGTGGGAAGCAGAGGTCCAAGAATGGAGAGAGCTCGTCGTTTCCAATTTCTAGGGATCCCCCCGAAGGGGGAACTACAACGTTTACGAAACGCTCCTTGGCGGTCTCTCCAAGG
>NZ_JANSIV010000052.1:0-1191 GCF_047502705.1 Synechococcus sp. H70.1 | reverse complement strand
GAGTTGACAGAACTTAATGGATGGTTTAAGGTTGGGTTGTCAATCTTCGCACTTCCGCAGGGAAGTTAGGTCTTATGACTACTGTTCTCCAACGTCGCGCAGCTAGCAACGTGTGGGAGCAGTTTTGCGAGTGGGTTACTTCCACCGACAACCGCCTTTACATTGGCTGGTTTGGGGTGTTGATGATTCCCACTCTGCTGACTGCCACCACCTGCTTCATCATTGCCTTTATTGGCGCTCCTCCAGTAGACATTGACGGCATCCGCGAGCCGGTTTCGGGTTCGCTGCTGTACGGGAACAACATCATTACTGGCGCAGTGGTGCCTTCTTCGGCGGCCATTGGGCTGCACTTTTACCCGATTTGGGAGGCGGCCTCGTTGGACGAGTGGCTGTACAACGGCGGCCCCTACCAGCTGATTGTGCTGCACTTTTTGATTGGGGTGTACTGCTACATGGGGCGCGAGTGGGAGCTGAGCTACCGCCTGGGGATGCGTCCCTGGATTGCGGTGGCCTACTCGGCGCCGGTGGCCGCGGCGACGGCGGTGTTTTTGATTTACCCGATTGGGCAGGGGTCGTTTTCGGACGGGATGCCCTTGGGGATTTCCGGGACGTTTAACTTCATGCTGGTGTTCCAGGCGGAGCACAACATTTTGATGCACCCGTTCCACCAGCTGGGCGTGGCAGGTGTGTTTGGTGGAGCGCTGTTTAGTGCGATGCACGGGTCTCTGGTGACCAGCACCCTGATTCGTGAGACTTCGGAGGAGGAGTCGCAGAACCTGGGGTACAAGTTTGGTCAGGAGGAAGAGACCTACAACATTGTGGCGGCGCACGGGTATTTTGGCCGGTTGATTTTCCGCTATGCGTCGTTCAACAACAGCCGCAGCCTGCACTTTTTCCTGGCGGCCTGGCCGGTGGTGGGGATTTGGTTTGCGGCTTTGGGCATCAGCATTATGGCGTTTAACCTGAATGGGTTTAACTTCAACCAGTCGATTGTGGACAGCAATGGTCGTGTGGTTGGGACGTGGGCGGATGTGCTCAACCGTGCCAACCTGGGGATGGAGGTGATGCACGAGCGGAATGCGCACAACTTCCCGCTGGATTTGGCGGCGGTGGAAGTGGCGCCGGCTGTTCGTGGCTAAGACCTACCCAGCCCAGTTGACCTCTACACCCCTGGCCCCGGCCAGGGGTTTT
>NZ_JANSIV010000051.1:0-7995 GCF_047502705.1 Synechococcus sp. H70.1 | reverse complement strand
TCTGTGCCGCGGATGAGCCAGCGCCGAAGGGGGGGCTGCTGGCCGCCCAGCGCTGAATAAAGTTGGGGCCCCTAGAGGGACTGCTTGGCCTGTTGCAGCGTCTGCTCGAACACCTCCAAAGGCTGCGCCCCCGAGAAGGCGAGGCCATTCAAGATGAAATAGGGGGTACCGCTAATGCCCAGTTGGGAAGCCAGATCCATGTCTCGCTGCACAGCCCGCTCCGCCGCCTGGCTGAGCCGATCCCGATTGAACTTCTCCACGTTCAGGCCCAACCTTTGGGCAGTGGCTACGTAGAATTCCTCCCCCAGCTGGGATTGGTTGGCAAAGAGCTCGTCGTGGAACTCCCAAAACTTGCCTTGCCGGTGGGCAGCCCACGCAGCGCGAGCTGCCGCCACTGCTTCAGGGTGAATGCCGGTCAAGGGCAGGTGCTTGTACACCAGGGTTACCTCGTCCCCATGTTTAGCTAGGAACTCCTTCAGGGTCTGCTGGGCCCGGGCGCAAAAAGGGCATTGAAAATCAGAAAACTCGACCAACACGAGCCGCAAGGACTCGGAGCCGGTGCGGGGGGAGTCACCAATTACAGCGCGAGGGTTTTCCCTCAACTGCCGGCCAAATTCCTCTACCAACTTCTGCTGCTGCTTCTGCTGCTCTTCGTACTGCCGCTGCTGGTACTCCTGCACCGCCTCCAGGATTACCTGAGGATTTTTGCGAATAATCTCCAGCACCTGCTTCTCCAGGTCTGCCGGAGCTGCAAAGACAACGGGCACTCCCAGCCAAACTAGAAGCAGGCCGAGGGACCCAGCCTTGGCTAGGTGCCGTAGCCCCCTGCAAAAAACCCTTGCCAGATTCTCCATTTTTCAGCTCCTCCCTCGATGCGCTTTGAGCTACCCTGTCTAGCCTGCTTTTAGAGCAGCTAGGAATTGGCAGCTTGCAAAAGCTGCTCTTTGATCCGCTGCAACTGGCTGGCCCAGCGGGGATCCGGCTCAACGGCCTCTTGCGGGCCCCCCTTGACACCCCTCCTTTTGCTACTGTGCTGGCGCTGCTTCTTGCCCGAAGCAGACTTCTCCCCTGCCGTTTTGGAACCTTTGGTAGAACTCTTGGGCGCTACTTCCCCAGCTGCCTTGGGATCCGCGGCAGACTCCTTAGCTGGGGAAGGGGAGGCAGCTGCTTTGGCTTCGCCACCTTCCCGTTTGTCGCGCGGCTGGGCAAGTTCAATGCGCAAGTTGACGTCGCCAAAGCTGTGGCCATTGAATCTCTCAATATACTGCTGGGCCTGTTCCTCGGTGCTTACCGTAACAAAGCCGAAGCCGCGGCATTTGCCCGTCTTCCGATCCCGAATCACCTTGGTGGAAATGACCTCACCTGCAGATCTAAAGAGCTTCTCCAGTGCCTCGCGATCTACCTCTGCTGGCAGATTTCCAACGTACAGACGAACGGGCATAATACCGTGAAGCTCCTTACCGAGGGGATAGAAGTCCAACCTGCAAAGGGCCAGTCCAGAAGGGCTGCTCCAAGGGGAAACCCAGAACTCCAGCGTTCCCCGTTTCCTCAGAGGGCAGTACAGTCTATGACCCTTGCAAAGCCTAAAGCTACCTTTTAAATTTACCTCAACCTCAGGCCAAAAAAGCTCAGCAAAACTAGCTTGCTCAGTTGGGGCAAGCCAGGGATCCTTCCTAGGCCAGGCCAGTGAGGTTCAAGCGATCCCGATGCCGAAAGGGACGGGCCTGGGGGCCAGTGTAGTCAGCTACGAGATGGCCTCGCCCCCGCAGCTGGTAGCGGTAGGTCACAAGGCCTTCCAAGCCCACCGGGCCGCGCGGCGGCAGCTTTTGGGTACTGATCCCCACCTCTGCTCCAAAACCGTAGCGAAAACCATCGGCAAAACGGGTGGAGGCGTTGTGAAAGACCCCTGCTGCGTCCACTTCATCGAGAAAGCGCTGGGCAGCGGCGGCATCTTCGGTCACGATGGCCTCGGTGTGCCGAGAGCCGTACCGTTGGATGTGGGCAATGGCTTCGTCAAGAGAATCCACCATCTTGATGGACAGGATCAAGTCCGCGTACTCGGTGCTCCAGTCGGCCTCAGTGGCCGGGAGCAAATCCGGCACCAGCTCGCGGCAGCGGCGATCCCCGCGCAACTCCACCCCTTTCTCGCGCAGCGCCTGCACGGCCAGAGGCAAAAACTGGGGAGCAATGTCTGCGTGCACCAGCAGGGTCTCAATAGCATTGCAGGCAGCGGGGTACTGGGTTTTGCTGTCTAGCGTCAGATGCAATGCCATCTCCACATCGGCAGCCCGATCCACGTACAGGTGGCACAGCCCATCGGCATGGCCCAGCACCGGGATGCGGGTATTTTCCATAATGTAGCGGACAAAGCTGCTGGAGCCGCGGGGAATAATTAGATCCACCAGACCTTCCAGCTGTAGCAGAGCTTGGATCTCCTCGCGGCTGGTAAGCAACTGCAAAGATCCCGAAGGAAAGTCGGGAACTTGCTGTAGCCCCGCCTGCAGCGCGGCCATCAACGCCTGGCAGGAGCAGAGTGCCTCCGCTCCGCCTTTGAGCAGGACGCTATTGCCCGTCTTTACCGCCAGGGCAGCAATTTGCACCAGGGCGTCGGGCCGCGACTCAAAGATCACGCCTAGCACCCCTAGGGGATAGGTGCGCCGCTCCAGCACCAGCCCCTCATCCAGCTCGCGGATAAGAAGGGATCGCCCTACTGGGTCAGGCAGCCGCCTCACCTGCTGTACCCCGGCTACCATCTCGGCCAATTTGTGGGCATCCAACTTCAGCCGGGCATAGGCTGCGGCCGACAACTCCCCGCTTTTGAGTTGCTCCGCTGCCCGCTCCAGATCTTCCCGGTTGGCCGCCAGGATGGCCTCTTGCTGCTCCAGCAAAGCAGTGGCCATGGCCTCGAGGGCCGCATCCTTGATCTCCGTAGGCAGGGTGGCTGTGCGCTGGGCGGCAGCCCGAGCCGCTTGCACCTGAACTAGCAGGGAGGAGTTGGCAGGAGTTGCAGGAGACATTGGCAGAGAGGCAACAAGACCCAACCCAAAGGGCTACAAAAAGTTGCAATCTCCTCAGTCAATGGGCTTCTGGCAGCCGCTTTACCAGGATCCCTATGCTAGCTTGGGCAAAATTGGGCAGTGCTATTAGCAGCCTATCAGAATTTGGACGCTGCGCAGACTAGCCGGGCAGGCTGCTGGCGGACAAGGAAGCCCAGCCCATCCTCAAGTATCAATCTAGTAGCGTGTCTTCCAGGAGAGCCGATGAGAAAGCGTGGGTTTGTGGTGAGTGCAACGGCTGCCGTAGTTACAGCCGTGTCATTGGTTGGCGTACAGCTATCCATGCCGGGTTGGGCGGGGTTTCGCCGGGATCCCAAAGAGGTGGTGGACGAAGTTTGGCAGATTGTCAATCGGGAGTACGTCGATCCTTCCTTTAATTCCGTCGACTGGGAAGCGGTGCGCCGCGATCTGCTTAGTAGAGAATATGCCACCCGCGAGGAGGCCTACGAGGCAATTCGAGAGGCTCTCAAGAAGCTCAACGATCCCTATACCCGCTTTTTGGATCCGGATCAGTTTGCCAGCATGCAGATTGACACCTCGGGGGAGCTGACGGGCGTGGGGATTACGCTGGGTGTGGATCAGGAAACCAATGAGTTGGTCGTGATCTCACCCATCGAAGGCTCCCCTGCCGATCGCGCCGGGATCAAGTCCAAAGACGTGATCGTGCGCATCGACGACAAATCCACCGAAGGCATGGACACCAACACCGCCGTCAGCCTCATTCGCGGCGAGCCGGGCACACGGGTGCGGCTGACCATCCGTCGCGAGGGGGAAGGGCTAAAGGTGTTCGACCTGGTGCGGGAGAGAATTGAGCTGGCTACCGTGCGCTACGAGGCTCGCCAGGAAAAAAATGGCCTGCTTATTGGCTACATCCGCATCACCCAGTTTTCCGGCAACGCTGCCGACAAGGTGCGCCAGGCCATTCGCGAGCTGGAAAAACAAGGGGTGGCCGCCTACGTGCTGGATCTGCGGGCCAATCCGGGAGGGCTGCTCTACTCCAGTGCCGAGATTGCCCGCATGTGGATTGACCGGGGGAGCATTGTCTCAACGGTGAACCGGCAGGGGGAGCAGGATCGCCTGGTGGCCAACAACAGCGCTCTTACCGACAAGCCTCTGGCTGTCCTGGTGGACGGGGGATCCGCCAGCGCCAGCGAGATCCTCTCAGGAGCCTTGCAGGATAACCGCCGCGCCGTGATTGTTGGCACGCAAACCTTTGGCAAGGGCTTGGTGCAGTCGGTGCATCCCCTCTCCGATGGGTCAGGGTTGGCGGTAACTATTGCTCGCTACCGCACGCCCAAGGGCACCGATATTGACCACAAAGGCATCACCCCCGATATTGTGGTGGAGCTCTCAGAAGAAGATCTCGAGCGCCTCAGCAAGAACCGCGAGCTGGTGGCCACCGCCGCTGATCCCCAGTACGCGGCTGCCGTTCGCGCCCTCCAGTCCCAAATTGCAGCCCGCCAGCAACCAGCTCCCGAGGTCGTTCGGTCCTCCTCCCGTTAGCCGCTGCTGGAGTATCGTGGGCAGGTAGGCCCAATGGCGAGGAGGGCAGGATCCATGAATTTGGCTGGACGGGATCTGCTCAAACTGAGCAACTTGACGTCAGCAGAGCTGGCGGCCCTGCTAGCCCAGGCAGCGGAATTGAAGCGGGATCCCTATCGGGTGGATCTGCGGGGTCGGGTGCTGGGGCTGTTGTTCCAGAAGGCTTCCACCCGCACCCGCGTTAGCTTTACCGCCGCCATGGCCCAGTGCGGAGGCAGCACCCTGGATCTGGTGCCGACGGCAATGCAGATAAGCCGCGGTGAGCCCTTGCCGGATACAGCCCGTGTCCTCTCCCGCTACCTAGACGCGATTGCCATTCGCACCTACGACCAGCGGGAGCTGGAAATCTTTGCGGAATATGCCGAGATCCCGGTAATCAACGCCCTCACGGATCAGTTTCACCCCTGCCAAGTTTTGGCCGATCTGCTCACCATTCAGGAGAACTTCGGCCAACTGGCGGGCCTGACCTTGGCCTATTGCGGCGATGGCAATAATGTTGCCCATTCCCTGCTGCTGGGCTGTGCCATGAGCGGGATCCACATCCGTGTCGCCACGCCCCCCGGCTACGAGCCGGATGCAGCGGTGGTGGCAGAAGCGCAGGCCTTGGCCCAGGGATCGCAGGTGCTGGTGTTACGGGATCCCTACGAAGCGGTCGCGGGAGCCCAAGTGGTCTATACCGACGTCTGGGCCAGCATGGGCCAAGAAGACCAGGCCGAGGCCCGCAAAGCCCACTTCCTACCCTACCAGGTCAATGCCAAGCTGCTGCAACAGGCAGATCCCGAGGCCATTGTGCTCCACTGCCTGCCCGCCCACCGGGGGGAGGAGATTACGGCCGAGGTTTTGGAGGGATCCCGGTCCCGTGTTTGGGATCAGGCGGAAAATCGCCTCCACGTGCAAAAGGCGCTGCTAGTTCAACTGCTGGGGGCAGGGGGATAGTCCCCCTCTCTCGCAGCGGGGAGCCTGTTAACGGCTATTGCTAGGGCGGCGGGCAGCAATGGCCAGGCTGACGTTGGGCAGCCGCTGCAGGGCATCCATGACCTCCACCACTTTGCCGTGGGAGAGGGCCAAGTCGGCATTGATCACCACCAAGCGTCGCCCTTCAGCCGGCTTCTCGGCCAGGATGCGTTCCACTGCTGGGATCAGAGCGTCAAGATTGGCAATTTTCTTGCGGTTGACGGCAATTTGGCCCTCAGCCGTGATGCTCACCGTAACGTCTGGCTGGCGGCGGGCTTCGGCTGTGGAGGCCTCTGGCAAATTGACCTCGAGAGCCTCGGAGCGGGTAAGCACCAGGCTGGCGATGACGAAAAACACCAAGATAGAGAAGATGACATCGATGAGAGGCACGATGTTGATCTCGGCGGGTCTAAAGTTTTCTTCTGGGATGCGCATAGGCTAGGAGGGCTCAAGTGGAGAGTAGGGGGGAAGGGTGGAGCTGCCGCTGGGGCCGGGCTGGGTGTAGGAAAACTGGGAAAGCTGCTGGGCTTGCATCTCTAGCCGTTGCCGGTGCAGCAACTCCAGCTCGCCGCCGTACTCCTGGATCTTGGAAAGTTGCCGCAGGTACAGAGAGCGAAAGACATTGGAGATCAGCAAGGTGGGAATAGCCACAATTAACCCGAAGGCCGTCGAGTAGAGGGCCTCGGCAATTCCTTGTCCCACCCCCTGGGTATTGGTGCCGCCAATATCCCCCAGTTGGATGGAGCTGAGGATCTGGATAATGCCAGTCACAGTGCCCAAGAGGCCCAGGAAGGGGGCAACGGTAATCACCGTGTCGAAGAGGGTGTTAAAGCGTTTCAGCAGGGGCACTTCTGCCGCCAGGGCTGTCTCTAGGGCCAGTTTAAAGTCCTCAGGGCTGGCTTCGTTGAGCTCCAGGGCGGCCAAAAAGATGCGGGCAATGGGGAGATCCGCATTCTGCTCCAGCAGGTACTGGGCGGCTCTGGGGTTGCGGCGGTACTGGCTGAGGGCTTGCCGCACCACCTCCTCCTGTCGGTGGGTCACCTTCCACCAGAACAAGGCCCGCTCGAGACAACAGGCCACCGAGAGAACCGAGAATGTCAACAGGGGGATGGAATAGTACCAACCCTGGATCAGGAGCTGCAAGACTCTGGCCATACAACCCCGACGACTCACGCCCCTCTTGTCATAGCACTTTCCCAGCAAGGCTGGGATCCCCTTTTGCCCACTTGACGCCAAGCTGCTGATTTAAGGCGTGGAATCAAGAGGCTGCTGGTGTATTTTTTGTTTGAGGGAACCAACAACCTATGCCTGCTCAGCCCTTCCCCCCTTTGGCGCTTCTCAGTGTCTTTGATAAAACTGGCCTGATCCCGCTGGCTCAGGCCCTCGTGCAGGAGCACGGCTTTCAGCTGCTCAGCAGCGGAGGCACCGCCAAGGCGCTTTTAGAGGCCGGGATCCCGGTCACCCCTGTTTCAGACCATACCGGCGCCCCGGAAATCTTGGGGGGACGGGTGAAAACGCTGCACCCCCGCATTCACGGGGGCATTCTGGCCCGTCTGGAGCGCGGCGAAGACCGGGCAGATCTGGAGGCCCTAGGGATCCCTCCCATCCAGTTGGTGGTGGTCAATTTCTATCCTTTCGAGCAGGCGGTGGCCCGGCCAGGGGTGTCGCTGGAGGAGGCTTTCGAGCAGATTGACATCGGCGGGCCCACGCTGGCGCGGGCGGCAGCCAAAAACTATCCCCACGTTACCGTGCTCACCGATCCCAGCCAGTACCCTCAGTACTTGCAATTGCTCTCTAGCTCCTCCAGCGAGGCGGAGCGGCTGGCCTTTCGCTTCCAGTGTGCCCGCCGTGCCTTTGAGCGGGTGTTGAGCTACGACCGTGCCATTGTCCACTACCTGGCCCGCTCCGAGCTGTCCCGCCCCTCTCCAGCTCCTGCAACCCCTGCCGCCCAGGTTTTTCAACTGCAAGGGATCCCATGGCAGCGCCTGCGCTACGGAGAAAACCCTCACCAAGCCGCCACCTGGTATGTGGTGGATGCGGCTGCTCCCGGCTGGCATCGGGCCAAACAGTTGCAGGGGAAAGAGCTGAGCTACAACAACCTGCTGGATCTGGAGGCGGCCCGCGCCCTGGCGGCAGAACTCAGCCTAGGGCTGGCCAACGGCCCTAGGCCAGCGGTGGCGGTGATTGTCAAGCACAACAACCCCTGTGGGGTAGCCGTTCGCCCAACTCTGGCTGCCGCTTTTGAGGCGGCTTTGGCCGCCGATCCCGTCTCCGCCTTTGGGGGCATCGTTGCCCTGAACCAGACGTTGGACAGGGAGACTGCCCAGCGCCTGGCGGAGCCTTTTTTGGAGTGCGTGGTTGTCCCGGCCTGCCCACCTGAGGCAGCTGAGCAACTGGCAGCCAAAAAGAACTTGCGGCTTCTGGTTTTGCCGGACTTTGAGGT
>NZ_JANSIV010000050.1:2326-7925 GCF_047502705.1 Synechococcus sp. H70.1 | reverse complement strand
AGATGTGTATAAGAGTGAGGATCTCAGCCGGGGGCTGAAGTTGAGCCTCGAGGGGAAGCACCATCCCAACCGCAATACCACTGCCGATGAGGAGAAGCCCCCCCAAGAGGTTGAGAAAAACCGTTGTGCGTTGCCAGGGAGGAGGCATTGCAGGGAGTTGTTGGAGGGACACGGTGTAGCTTGATCCTAGCCGCTTGCCAAGAAAAATGAGAGACGGCCTAGCGCCATCGGCGGCAAAGCCTGAGGGGAAGCTAGTAGGGCCTTCATGACCGCAATGGGTCCTAGCAAGCAGGGATCTGGGCAGTAGAGCTAGGATTTGAAAGACTTGGCCTGTTTTAGCTGCATCTCTCCATGAAGGTCTCTAGCTGGAAGCGCTGGTTGGACTCTTTTCTCATTGCCCTGGCCCTTTTGATGTTTGCCGGTTTTGTCTGGTTTGTCTTCTCAGTAATAGCAGCCTTCTTTGGGATCCTCCTGGGCTACAAGCTTTGGCTGCGGCTGTGGCTGCCCCTGTTCCAGCCGCTGCTGGGGCTTCTGGTAGCCAGTGCTCTACTAAGCGGCGTGTGGAGCTGGCTAGAGAAACGCTGGTCGCGCAATCCAGACCATCAACAAAACTGAAGATCCGCCGGCACCAGGAGACCGCTGAGTGGCTCTATACTGAAAACGTATCTAAATGTTGAGCAGCTGAGGCAGTCTGGCGTCGTGTTTGTCTTATCCGGCTACGAGTACCTGCTGGCTTTCCTAATTGTCTGCGCGCTGCTGCCAGCTTTGGCTCTAGGAGCCTCGGCACGCCTGTCTCCCAAGCGGCGGGGATACCTGCGGAGCAGCACCTATGAGTCAGGGATGGAGCCGTTTGGGCAGGCCTGGATTCAGTTCAACATCCGCTACTACATGTTTGCGCTGGCCTTCGTCATTTTCGATGTGGAAACTGTATTCCTCTATCCTTGGGCAGTAGCCTTTCACCGCTTGGGGCTGCTGGCATTTGTAGAGGCCTTAATTTTCATTGCCATCCTTGTGGTGGCTCTTGTATACGCTTGGAGAAAAGGAGCGCTGGAATGGTCATGACCTCTAGAGAGCCTGAAGTCCTGTTTCCGACCTCTCCTCCGCAAGTTACTACCGATCTTTCCAACAACGTTATTCTCACAACCGTCAACGACCTGTACAACTGGGCCAAGATGTCCAGCCTCTGGCCGCTGCTCTATGGCACTGCCTGCTGCTTTATTGAGTTTGCGGCAATGCTGGGATCCCGCTTTGATTTCGACCGCTTTGGCCTATTGCCTCGGACGTCGCCGCGCACCGCTGATTTGCTCATTACCGCTGGAACAGTAACCATGAAGATGGCGCCGGCGCTGGTGAAGCTCTACCAGCAGATGCCCGAGCCCAAGTACGTAATTGCCATGGGAGCCTGCACCATCAGCGGCGGCATGTTTAGCTCGGATTCCTACACCGCTGTGCGAGGGGTGGATAAGCTTATCCCCGTGGATGTGTACATTCCTGGCTGCCCACCTCGCCCCGAGGCAATCATGGACGCCATTGTGAAGCTGCGCAAGAAGATTGCTGCCGAAGATATGCGGGAGCGGGGCCGTCTACAGCAAACCCACCGCTACTACACCGTCAAGCACAACCTCAAACCTGTGCCCGAGATCATTACTGGCAAGTACCTAGAGAGCGAATCCCGCCAAGCCCCGCCGCCAGAGCTAGCTGCCGCCATCGGCCTGCCGGTGCCGCCGGCCTTGCAGACGGCTGACTTCAAGCGGGTAGAGCAACAGCTCAAAGCTTTGCAAGGAGGGGTGTGAGATGACCGACCCACAGACACCGGCAACTCCGTCTTCTGGCCCTGAAGCAGCAGAGTCTTTGGTGAGAGGAGAGCGGGGCCCAGTTTCCCAGTTTCTGGCCGAAAACGGCTTCGACCACCAGTATCTGGGTAGAGATGCTGCTGGAGTAGAGCTTTTGGAAGTGGAGCGGGACTTTCTCCTGCCGGTGTGTACCGCTCTCTACGCCTATGGCTTTAACTATCTTGCCTGCCAGTGCGGCTATGATCTAGGGGCGGGCCAGCCGTTGGTTAGCCTTTACCACTTAGTTAAGCTGACCGACGGAGCTGATCGCCCGCCAGAGGTGCGCCTCCAGGTCAAGCTGCCCCGCGACAACCCGCGGGTGCCTTCGGTGTACTGGATCTGGAAGTCGGCTGACTGGCAGGAGCGTGAGACTTACGACATGTACGGTATTATTTTTGAGGGTCACCCCAACCTAAAGCGGATCCTGATGCCAGAAGACTGGATTGGGTGGCCACTGCGCAAAGACTACATTACGCCCGACTTTTATGAGTTGCAGGATGCCTACTGAAGGGGATCCCTCAACCACCTGGCCGGCGTTTGCAGGATGAGCGGAAGATGTGGCCTCTTTTGCTCTTGGCAATCTATGCGGGGGGTGTTTGGTACTCGGTCCGCAAGGCAGACCGTATCTACTCGGGATCTGGAAAATGGCTAGTCTCAGCTCTTTGGCCGGTGCTGCTCTTAACTAACCGTCAGTTTCGCCAAAACTGGCGTCGCTCTTTGAAGCAGTGAGTTTGTCTCTACCCCAGCCCTTAGGCTTGTCTTTGCTGCACCTTCAGACCAATCAGCCACTGCGCGATCTCATCGCCAGCCGCATTCGTGCCCAGGGGCCAGTAACTTTTGCTCAGTTCATGGAGTGGGCCCTCTATGAGCCAGGGCTAGGCTACTACGAGCGGGACTACCCGATTGGCCCTGACTACTTGACTGCTCCCCAGCTGGCGCCGGACTTTGCTCACCTGTTGGCTGAGCAAATCTGCCAATTCTGGCAAGTCCTGGGATCCCCTTCTCCTTTTGCGGTGATTGAGATGGGAGCGGGCAGCGGTTGCCTGGCTGAAGATTGGCTAGCCTACGTGCGCTCAGCTTACCCTGCGTTGTGGCAGGCTCTAGAGTACGGGATCCTGGAGCGCTCTGCCTCTTTGCGGCGGCTGCAGCAGGAGCGCCTGGCTGGCTTTGGGGAGAAGGTGCGCTGGCTCACGTGGGAGGAGATCCCCGAGGAGGCGGTAACTGGCTGTTTCTTCTCCAATGAGCTGGTGGACGCCTTCCCCGTCCACCGAGTGCAGGTGCAGGGGGGGTCTTTACGGGAAATCTACGTGGATTGGGCAGAGGGAAGGTTTCAAGAGGTTCTGGGGGATCCCTCGACACCTGCTCTGGAAGCGTACTTTGCCCGGCTGGGGATTGCAATTACCACCTACCCCTCTGGCTACCAAACTGAGGTCAATCTCAAGGCTCTGGAGTGGCTGCAGCTCCTGGCCCGCAAGCTGAGGCGGGGCTACGTGCTGACTATCGATTACGGCTACCCTGCCCAGCGCTACTACAGTCCCCAGCGCTCCCAGGGCACGCTCCTGGCTTACCGCCGCCACGGCACTTCTGCGGATCCCTATGGTTGGGTGGGGTGCCAAGACCTCACTGCCCATGTGGACTTTACCACTCTGGAACAGGTAGGGGAATCTCTAGGACTAAAGCGGCTAGGCTTCACGCAGCAAAGCTGTTTTCTAGTAAACCTGGGGCTGGCGGAACGCCTGGCCGCCCTTAGCCAAGAGGGGGCAGAGGAGGTGGGGCAGGTGTTGCGGCGGCGCTTTGCCCTCCAGGCCCTGCTTGATCCGCTAGGGCTAGGAAGCTTTGGGGTACTGCTGCAGGCCAAGGGCCTGAGTGAGGCGGAATCTGCCCAGCTGCTGCGGGGTTTTGCCGAGCCCAGCTAGGGCACCGCTGCCAAGGAGCAAGGCGGGTTTAAGCTGGAGAGCAAAGAGAAGAGGTTAAGCCATGACGGTTTCTGGGCACCAACCCCCCTCGCCCCCTCAGCGGCAGAGGGAGCAGCGGGATTCTCGTCGCCTTTTGAAGGGAGCTATCATCGGCGCCGGGCAAGTGGGCATGGCCTGTGCCTACGCCATGGTTATCCAGAACACGCTAGACGAGCTGGTTCTTTACGATATCGACCGCGCCAAGCTGGAAGGCGAAGTGATGGATCTGGTGCATGGGATCCCTTTTGTCGAGCCGACGCGGATCTGGGCAGGGGAGCTGGCCGACTGCGCCGGGTCCGACGTGGTGATTTTAACGGCAGGGGCCAAGCAGCGGCCTGGGGAAACCCGCTTGGATTTGGCTCACCGCAATGTTGAGATCTTCAAAAGCCTGATCCCGGCCCTGAGGGAGCACTGCCCCAGTGCCATTTTCTTGGTGGTGAGCAACCCCGTCGATGTCATGACCTATGTTTCTCTAAAGTTGTCGGGGCTGCCGGCGGGGCAGGTGATTGGGTCAGGAACGATTTTGGATACGGCCCGCTTCCGCTACCTTTTGGCCCAGCGGCTGGGGGTGGATCCGCGCAGCCTCCACGCCTACATCATCGGCGAACATGGGGATAGCGAGGTGGCCGTCTGGAGCAAGGTCAACATTGCCGGCACGCCGATTGGCCAGATCTTGCCGGAGTGGGATCCCGCCCATTTGGGCGATATCTTCGAGCAGGTGCGCAATGCCGCCTACGAGATCATCCGCCGCAAAGGGGCCACAAGCTACGCCATTGGCCTAGGGGTAGCGCAGATTGTCCAGGCCCTGGTGCGGGATCAGCGGCGCGTTTTAACCGTGAGCAGCCTCACCCAGGGGGAGTATGGTCTGCCGGAGGTCTGCCTTAGCTTGCCCAGGGTGGTCGGTCGGCAAGGGGTGGAGCGCACGCTGGTCATGTCCCTCACCGAGAGCGAGCAGCAGCAACTGCACCGCTCGGCCCAGATCCTGCGGCAGGTCATCGACAGCCTCCAGTGGTAGCTGATGTTACCCTTTCCCGCGTGGGGGGAGGGTTTTGGGATCCCCTCTGCAAGGACCGAAGCTGGCAGCAGGAGGTGGCTGATGACCCCAGAAGTGCAACAGCGAAGTCTTAAAAGTCAAGCGGAGAAGAGCTCTTCTTCTCCACCCTGGGCTGACCTCCCGTTGCAAAAGGGGCTTGGCCAGCGGCTGCGGCAACACGTCAACCCCCTGCAGGCCCAGTACCAACAGCCCGCCGCTCCACCCCACTGGGAACGGGTATATCGGCGGCTGGGGCAACCCTTTCACTTGGATATCGGCAGCGGGAGCGGACGCTTTCTACTGCGCTTGGCCCAGGAACAGCCGGACTGGAACTTTTTGGGGGTAGAAATTCGGCAGCCGCTGGTGGAGCGGGCCAATGCTTGGCGTGAGGAGCTGGGACTGGACAACGTCTACTTTCTCTTTGCCAACGTCAATGTTTCCCTAAGGTCTCTGTTTGCCCCTGGCGATCTCAGCCGTGTGACCATCCTCTTTCCGGATCCCTGGTTTAAAAAGCGCCACCACAAGCGGCGGATTGTCCAGCCGCAACTGGTGGCGGATCTGGCGCTGCTGCTGCAACCGGGCAGCCCCGTCTTTTTACAGTCGGACGTGCAGGAAGTTGCTGAGGAGATGGTTGACCGCTTCCTAGAGCATCCGCAGTTTTGGAATCCCCATCAAGGGCCCATCGAGGACAACCCCTTTGGCATTCCTACCGAGCGGGAGTGGCAATGCCTGCAGTTGGGGTTACCCATCTACCGGTATTGGCTAGAGCGCCGCTGAGC
>NZ_JANSIV010000050.1:0-2226 GCF_047502705.1 Synechococcus sp. H70.1 | reverse complement strand
TAGAAGCTAGGATATAACCCGCTGGAGTTGCCTCCCTTGCTGCCATGTCTCCTCCTGAAGCCACGGCCTCTGTCGATTCCTTTTCCACTTGGCTTGCTGTTCGCCGGGGGATCCTCAACCTGCTCAGCTTGCTGGCTCTGGGCATTGTTGGGCTTTCGCTTGCCAGCAGTTGGTTCCAGCCGCCACCGCAAACGAAGTTAGATCTGTTGCAGACCAACCTGGCTCTGCAGGCTGCCCGCACCCTTGATGATCCCCGCTATCAGGATCTGGCCCGAGCTCTGCTGGGTCAGGAGGTGTTCAAGGTAGCCAGCCATCGCTACCGACAGGTGGCTGACAACTACGCCGAACGCCTCCAGCGCCTCAAGCGAATGGCGGGGCTGGAAACGGCTGGGGCTCCAGAGGTGGGCACACCCGAACTGGCCAGCCTTTCCGAGGCGGCGGGGCCGGCCGCAACCCAAGAAGAAGAGGATCCCGCCCTCCTGGCTGCTATTCAGGATCTGCAGGCAGAGCTGGATGGGCTATGGCTGCGCCTGGGCTTGCTCTACGCTTACCAGGAGGATCTGGAGGCGGCCCAGCAGCAGTGGCAGCAGGTCACCGATCCCAGCCGCCCCTTTGCGTTGGAATCCAAGCACAAGGAGGTGGCGCAGGTCTTACAGGGGCTGTGGGGAACACCGCGGCGCATTTTGCCCGAGGCCGAGGTGCACATCCGCAACCACCTGGACGGCTGGTTTGAGGCGGTGGCCTTGCAACAGCTCTACCATCTGCAGCAGCGCAGCGACAGCCTCAATGCCCTCAACCAGGAGCAGGAAAAGTTGGCCTTGGCAGCCCTGTTTCGGCTAGCGGTGGTGGGCGGGATCCCGGTGCTAGGGGCGCTGCTGGGGCTCGTCCTCCTGCTGGGTTGGCTGGGCTGGAGCTTCTGGCACCAACGTCCCCTCCTCGGCCCGGCCTGGGAGGTGCCTTGGCCAGGGATCGGGGCGCAAGCGGTGCTGACCGGCTGGTTTTTGGGGTTCATTCTCCTCAATACCCTGGTGCCTCGCCTTTACACGGTCCTGCTGGGTTTGGGGGCGCAACAGCTCAGCCCTTGGCATCAGGCGGTAACCCTGTTTCTCACCTACAACGCCGGCGCTCTGCTGGGAGTGGCGCTGGTGTACCGGCTTCTCCGGCTCTATCCCGGCTGGCAGAGGGTGTTGCAGGTGCGGCTGTGGGGCCCTTGGCCGCTCTGGGGCTTGGGCGGCTACTGGGCAGCCCTGCCTTTGGTAGTGCTGGCGGCGGCCCTGTCGCAGCTGCTGCTGCCGCAGGCGGGGGGTGGCAACCCCATTTTGCCGCTGCTACTAGAGAGCCACGGCTGGGGGGCGCGCTTGCTGTTTTTGGCGGTGGTTTCTGTCTGTGCCCCTGTTTTTGAGGAGATCCTGTTCCGGGGTTTTTGGCTGCCTACGCTAAGCCGCTACTTGCCAATGGGGGGTGCCATCTTGCTCAGTGCTTTCACCTTTGCCCTTGCCCACCTCAACCTTTCCGATCTGCTGCCCCTGACCACGCTGGGGATAGTGCTGGGGGTGGTGTACAGCCACAGCCGCAACCTGTTGGCCCCCATCCTGCTGCACAGCCTCTGGAATACGGGATCCCTGGTCACGCTGCTGCTGCTGGGGGACGCTTCCTAAGGGGAGTTGGGCCTACTTTTTCTTGCCAAAGAGGCGGCTCCAGAAGCCGCCGCTATCCTCTTTGCGCGGCGGCGGCACCACTTTCTGGGCCTGGGAGGTCTGGCGGCTGGCAGCAGGGACAGGAACCGGCGGCTGGGTGGTGACCTGCTGTAGCCAGCGGCGCACCTCCGCCATTAGCTCGGCGTTGCCCGGCTCGAGGCGGCTGGCCTGCAGGAAGTCGGCTTTGGCCATACCGGCGTTGCCTTGCTTCAAGTGGGCAATGCCCCGGTGCAGGTAGTAGCGGGCCACGTTGGGCTCGGCGCTGATGGCAAAGTTTAAATACTGGATGGCAACCCGGTACTGCTTGCGCTCAATCATGTCCAGCGCCTGCAGGAAGCGGGTCTCGGCAGGGTTGAGTTGGGGAGTTGGGGGCGGGGTGGGCGGGACCGGGGAGCTGGCTGCGATCCCACCCAAGGGGGTGCGGCTGGGGGAAGGGGTTGGGTTCCCAGGCGGGGGCGTGGTTTTGGCGGCAGGTGTCGGGATTCCCTTGTAGCCGGCTTTGAGCAGCAGATAGGCCAGGTTGAGCTCG
>NZ_JANSIV010000049.1:0-1202 GCF_047502705.1 Synechococcus sp. H70.1 | reverse complement strand
TAGGCACTTGGGTTCTCTGCAGCTGGCTGGCCCTGGCGGTAGGCGCGTTGGCTCAGGCGCCGGATCCCCCCCTTCCCCACTTCACACCGCTGTTTCCCCCCCGGGACCAGGCGGGATCCCAGGCCCGGCTGGTGGGTCAGGTGAGCAACAGCTTGGGGCAGCCGGTGGCCGGGGCGCAGGTGCAGTTGGAGAGCCTGGAGAACCCGAAGGAGCCAGTTCAGACAGACGCGCAAGGGGCATTTGAGCTTAACCCGGCCCCCCCTGGGCGGTGGCTTCTAACGGTGTGGCACCCCGACTACGAAAGCGTGCAACAGGAGATCCTGCTGCAGGAGGGCCTGACTACCCCTGTGGAGGTGGTTTTGCCGCTGGCCATTCGGCCCCAGCCCCGGCGCCGCCTTGGCATCTTGGGGGTAGGGGGGCTGGAACATACCCAGCTTTTGGGCCAGCGCCTGGCCATGGAGGTGGTGCGGCTGGGCCTGATCCCCAACAGCGAGAAGGTGGTACCCCTAGATAACCGCCGCCTGCAGCCCATTTTGCGCCAGGTGGGCTGGCCACTCTACGAGCTATTTGAGTGGGATCGCCGCAAGCCAGAAGCGGTGGGCCAATTTTTCGACTACCTGGGCCTGGAGGCCATTGTCATTGCCCGCGTCGATGTCCTCACCCGCCCCGCCTCGCCGACGGAGGTGAGCCTGCGCTCCCGCAGCCGCCTGGAGCTGTGGCGATTTGACGAGCAGGGCAACCTCGTGGCAGAGGTATTGGCCGAGGCCAGCCGCGACCAGGTGGAGCGGGGCAATCTTAACGCTGCCGAGCTAATGCAGCTTTATCAAATCCAAGTCACCCAAATGGCCGCCGAAGTCGGATCCCGCTGGAAAGCCAATCACCCCCTAGCCCCCTACCTCAATTTGGCCCCAGGTGAAGCCCCACCACCCCCCTCGCACCTGGATACTGCCGTGGAGCTGGTCATTCCCACCGCCAGCCCCACTCCTTAGACGCTTTCTGCGGGGCTAGCCCTGCACCTAGGGGAACTGGGGGCTGGCCTAATGCAGGCGGCAGGTTAAAGTAGCACTGAGGATCCTTGCTGCCGTTCCCGTCCATGACCTCTGAACCCCCCCCACCCCCACCCCCCCCCCCCGGAAATGGAACCCCCCCCCCCCCAGGCCGCCGCCCCCCGGGGGGCGCGGTACGAATAACCCAATTCCCCA
>NZ_JANSIV010000048.1:0-1211 GCF_047502705.1 Synechococcus sp. H70.1 | reverse complement strand
CGCTAGGGGGGCTGGGCGGCTGGCTGCTGGGATCCCAAGGCCGGCCCGGCCAAGGGGGGGCAGCTTTGGAGGTTGCCGGTCGCGTCGGCGGGACAGGGTCCCTGGAAGCCACCGAGGCCGCTCCACTGACCACGCTGGAGGTCAAGCCACGGGAAATCAGCCAAGAGCGGATCCTGGTGGGCAGCCTAGAGGCCGTGGAGCGCACCCCCCTCAGCAGCCGCATCGTGGGCCGAGTCGTGGAGCTGCCGGTTCAGGAGGGGCAGCGGGTGGCGGCTGGATCCCTGATTGCCCGCCTGGATATCAGCGATGTGCAAGCCGCCCAGCAACAGGCCCAAGCCCAGCGGCAACAGGCTGAGGCGCAACTGCAGCAGGCCCAAGCAGGCCTTCTGGCCGCCCAGGCGGGGGTGAGGGGAGCAGAAGAAGCCTTGCGCCAGGTGCAAGCCCAGAAGCAGCAGGCGGAAGCGGAGCTGCAGGAGGCCCGTTTGCACCAAGAGCGGATGCAGAAGCTGCACGCCGAAGGAGCCGTGGCCCAAGCCCAGGTGGATCAGGCCAATACGCGGGTAGCCGTGCTCCTGGGCCGCCTGGCCCAGCTCAAGGCCGGGATCCAGCAGGCCGAACAGGGATTGACCCAAGCACGGGCCCAGCTTGCCCAGGCGGAAAGCCGGATCCCTGAGGTGCAGGCAGCCATGGCCCAGGCCCAGGCAGGGGTGGCGCAAACCCAAGCCAACCTTGCCTACGGAACCCTGGTCGCCCCCTTTGCCGGCGTCGTCACCCGCAAGTATGTGGAGGTAGGGGCTTTGGCGGGGCCGGGCCAGCCGATTGTGGAGCTAGAAAGCAGCGAGCGGCTGCGGTTTTCCGTGGCCTTGCCCGAATCCCTGGCCGGCCAAATCCGGGTGGGACAAGCGGTGCCCATCAACATCGACAGCCTCAACCAAACCGTGGAGGGAACCATCCGCCAAATCATCCCCAGCGCCGACCCCAGCTCAAGAACGGTGGAGGTGAAGGTGGAGATTCCCCCGCTCCCCGGAGCAATGCCGGGCATGCTGGGCCGTCTGAAGTTGGCAGGAGAAACCCGCCAAGCCCTGCTCCTGCCCCAAGCAAGCCTGGTAGAACAGTTCGGCCTTACGGGCGTGTACCGGCTGGTGGAGGGCAAGCCGCTGTTTACGCCCGTGGTGGTGGGATCCCGCTATGGGGATCAGGTGGAGATCCAC
>NZ_JANSIV010000047.1:34788-39186 GCF_047502705.1 Synechococcus sp. H70.1 | reverse complement strand
CTGAGGCTTCTCGGTTTGAGTTTGCCCCTCACCCCCGGCCCCTCTCCCAGAGCGTCCCTCACCCCCTGCCCCTCTCCCGGAGGGAGAGGGGGGCTAGGGATTGAGGCGGCGAGCTTTCCCTTGCAATTCGGTAGCGACTTTTAGGCCGGCGGTTTGTCCGGCCAGGGATCCGTGAGGTCGGCGGCCAGGGGATCCCAGTCCCAGCCCCAGTCGCGGGCGATGGCCTGCGTAAGGCCCAACTGTCCAGCACCCGGGTAGCGGGCCAGGGCCAACAGGAGATCCACCAGTTGCTCGCCAGTGGGGGTGCGGCCAAAAATGTGCAGTCCATCCCGGATCTGGGATTCCTTGAGCTCGCAGAGGTAGCCATCGAGGCGGGTCCAGTCTTCCTCTTTCTCTAGGTTGAACTGCAAGTCGAGGTGCTCTTGGCGGACAAGTTCCTGGATCTGGGCGCGGATCAGCGGGCAGCGCCCCGGATCCATCTGCTGGGCCTCGTAGTACTCGTCCATCAGCCGCTCCAGTTCCGCCAAGGGTCCGTAGAGCTCGGCGCGGGTTAGGGGCGGGGTGAGGTGGTCGAGGATGACAGCCTGAGCCCGCCGCTTGGCCTGGGATCCCTCGCCGGGATCGTTGACGATGAAGGGGTAGAAGTGGGGCAGGGGCCCCAAGGCTATTTCTGGGTAGCAGGTGGCTGAAAGGGCGGATCCCTTGCCAGGCAGCCACTCCAGGTTGCCGTGCTTGCCCACATGCACCACCGCCTGCACGCCAAACACTTGCCGCAGCCACAGGTAAAAGGCTAGGTACTCATGGGGCGGTACCAAATCTGGGGCGTGGTAGTTCAAAGAGGGATCCCGGTCGTAGCCTCGCGGCGGCTGGATGCCGACAAAAACCTGCTCCAGCTGCAGGCCGACAATGGGGAGGTCGTGGGCGGGCGGATCCCCCCACTGCCGCACCAGATCCTCTTGGACAGCGGCAGGCAACTGGGCAAACCACTCCCGATAGAGGGCAGCCGGCAGCACCTGCCGCGCCGGGCGTAGGGATCCCAGCGGATCATAGGTTTGGCCCTGGGTTAGCCAGCGGATGAGCTCATCTCCGCTCTGGGGCAGTGGACAGGCGCGGTAGCCAGCTTCCGCCAGGGCCTTGAGGATCTCCACGCAGCTTGCCGGTGTATCCAACCCTACCCCATTGGCCAGCCGTCCATCCCGGCTGGGGTAGTTGGCCAAAATCAAGGCTAGACGGCGCTGATTGGCAGGAGTGCGCCGCAGCTTTACCCAGTTGGCCGCCAGCTCGGCCACAAACGCCACCCGATCCGGCACAGCCTCATAGGCCATGATCTCCGTCTGCAGGCGGGGATCCCACTGTTGAACCGTCTTGAACGAGATGGCGCGGCTGAGGAGGCGCCCGTCCACCTCCGGCAACACCACGTTCATGGCCAGATCCCGCGCCCCCAAGCCCCGAGTGGAGTTCTCCCAGCGCTCCCGCGACCCACTGCTCAAGACCACCTGCACAACCGGCACATCCAGCTCCTGCCAGAGGCGGACATCGGGCTGCTCGCTCTCCAGGCGGGCCAGGGAAAAGCTAGTGGTGTTCAACAGAAGTTCAATTTGGCCGCCGAAGTGCTCCCGGATGGCCTGCGGCAAGTCCGGTTCCTGCAGGCCATAGGTGTACAGACACAGCGGCTGCAACCCCCGCTCCTGCAGGGCTTTGGCCAGGGCATCTATTGGCTGCGTATTCCCCGCCAAAACATGGGCGCGGTAGAGCAGGATCCCTACCTTGGGGGCGTGGGGATCCTTGAGGGGGGATAGGGGGGGATGGTAGATCCCCAGCCGAGGCAGCACCTGCGGCTCTGGCACGGCGTACTCCTGTCCCAGGAACTCCCTGGCCAAGAATTTCAAGCAAGCCGCCACATTGGCTGCTCCTCCCTCCAGCCAGTACTGCCACACCCGGTCGGCCACTGCCAGGGGCACGGTGGAGTGGCTAACCAAATCCCAATCGGGGCGGTCATCCCCAGGGATCACAATCAGGGTGGATCCCGCTGCTGCCGCTACCTCTTTGGCCACCTCCAGGCCATAGCTCCAGTAGGCCCTTCCCCCCAACAGGCGCAGGAGCACCACCTGAGCTTGCCGCAACACCTTCTCGGCGTAGTCGTCGATGCTCAGAGGCTGTTGCAACTGCAAGAGGTTAGCCGCCCGCACCGCCGGGAAATCAGCCGGCAGCAGGCGCATGGCTGCGCTCAAGGCCGTCAGATCCGTGTCGGCTGCCGACAGGACAACGATGGGGGCCGGATCCTGCTCCAGGAAAACGACCCCGCCTTGGGAAGGATCCCATCCCCCCGGCAAAGCAGCTATCCGGTGCATAGAGCCAGCGCCAGGCGCCTCGCCATCTCCTTGAGACTACCCAGAAGGATAGCTTGGTAGCCCTGCACTTGAGTGGGGGGCGGAAAAGGGTATACTTGCCGAAAAGGTGTATCGTTCCCGGGCCAGCAGCTAATCACGGTGAAAAATCCGCCTGGTGTAAGCGTCCGGGACGCGAGAGGGCTCCGCCCCGCTGAGGCGAGCAGGGCTTTGCCTCAGGGGACTGTCTAGAGGCGTCTTGACAGCGCCACTACGTAAGAACCCTACGCCTTGAGGCGGTGGGAGTGTCAACCTAACGGCCGTACTTGAGCACAAAGACATCTTTCAGACCAGCATGGGGCTCTCCGGCGAGGGATCCCCAGGTTACACCTACCACCCCGAGGGTGCCCTCTTGGTCTAGCGCCATGGCCTGGATCCAGTCGAAGTCGGCGCTGCCGAACTGGTGGCGCCAGAGCTCGCCGCCGTTGGTATCGTAGAGGCGGACAAAGGCATCGCTGCGACTTGCAGGAAATCCCTGGGTGGATCCTGCCACCCAGACCCTTCCGAGCCTATCCACGGCAATGGCCAGAGGGCGCTCCCCTTTCGCGCTGTCCCATTGGCGGCTCCAGAGCTCGTTGCCGTAGGGATCATACTGCCGCACAAAGACACTGTACCCCTGGAGCAAGGCCTGTCCAGCAGGAGCCTCTTGGGTATAGCCCGCCACCCAAACTTTTCCCTCCTCTCCCACAGCGATGGCAAGAGTGCCGTCGCCCCCTTTGTTGGAAAACTGGCGCAGCCAAACCTGGTTGCCGCTGGGATCATACTGGCCGACAAAGCCGCCGGCCCTTGTGCGGTCGCGGACGAATCCGGTTATCCAGAGATTTCCTGCCCCATCGGCGGCCAGGGCAGTGACCTGGGCCCCTAGCTCGCGGACCCAGAGGGGTTTGCCGTCAGCGTTGTATTGGCGCACAAAGCTCTTGCCTCCGCTATTTCCGGCTACCCAGACATTGCCCTTGCCATCCACGGCAATGGCAGTGACCTGGTCAGGCTCAGCACCGCCCAACTGCTGCGTCCAGCGCTCCCGACCCTGGGGATCGTGCTTACGCAGGAAGATGTCTTTTGCGCCGGCATTGCTGTAGCCAGGGAAAGCGCCGTAGGTCACTCCTGCCACCCAGGTGTTCCCTCTCCTGTCCACTGCCACCGCCACAACTTCGTCTAAAGCAGGGGTGCCCAACTGCCGTGTCCAGAGCTCTCGGCCCCAGGGATTGTACTTGCGCAAGAAACCATCACCACCCCCTGCCGAGCTTTGGCCCAAAAAGCTTCCCTCCGTTACTCCCGCCACCCAAATATTTCCCTTTCCATCAATTGCGATGGCGCGAGCCTCGTCAGAGGAAGGGGTACCAAACTGGCGCAGCCAAGGGCTGGGACTACAGCCAAAACCTAAACCGAAAAAAGCTAAGCCGCCCAGAACTGCTCTAGCCAGTGCCTGTCTCCTGCTCATAGGCCCTCTTTTGGGGGGCACTGGGCAAAGCATAGCAAGGGCTCTCCCCAGCTATCGCGAGGGATAAGCCTCCACGTCTTCTGCAGCAGCACAGGATCCCTAGGTAACCTGAGGCATTGCTTCAGGGCTAGCCAGGCGCGGCAAAAACTGCAGCGCTGCTTGCCCTGGAACAGGCAAAAAGGCTGGGCCTCTTCAAAGTTGAACTCAGGCTGCCACTGCACGGCAATAGCCCAGGGATGGATTTCCTGCGCGATGGCCTCGATGAGCTCGTCGGGGAAACAGGCAGCCAAACGTCAGCCCGCCGGCACTCCCCAAACAGCCGGGTGGTGCCAAGAGACCAGGGAGAGGGCTTCGACGCCGACAATGAGCAGGTGGAGCGGAGGAGGCTGACGCTGGGGCAAATGGGCTTGCGATTGATCCAGCTCGTCGTACACCAATCCATCCACGGCAGCTAGCAGCGCTTGTGGCTTGCTTTCCCCCAACAGCAGCGCAAATGGCCTCCCCGTAGGGGCTCAGCGCTACAACGACACCCAGGTCATGCTTTGAAGTTGGAAAGCCTTCGCGCAAGTT
>NZ_JANSIV010000047.1:29753-34688 GCF_047502705.1 Synechococcus sp. H70.1 | reverse complement strand
ACGGCCTAACTGGCGCAAGTTAGCTTGGGCGTTTAGTTGGGGATCTCAATCGCGACATTGGCCAACTGCACATCGTCGTAGTCCACCCAAGCCCCACCATCCTGGCCGAGGGTGTCACTCCCCAGCGGCACAACGATATCCAGGGATCCCCCAAAAAGAGGGATACTGATCCGGGGGCCGCCAGCGATCCTGCCCGGCTGGAGCACCGTTTTGCCAGTGCGCAGCGTCACCGTATTCGATCCCAGGCGCAAATGCTGCAGCGGCAGAGGGATGTGTAGGTCGTCTCCTCCCAACTGGAGCTGCTCCACCTCTACCCCGTTCAAAAGCACGCGCATGGGAGACATATCGGCAGTGGGGATCCGGGACTGGCCAGCCCGATAGGCAGCGGCTGTGTCCAACCCAATCAGGGATCCAATGCGCAAAACCGGTGGGCGGGGCGGCAGACGTTCTAGGCTGAAGGAGCGGGTCATTTCCACCCCTTGGGCAGGACCAAGAAATTGCCCGGCGGCAGCGGATTCCGGGGAGTAGTGGTTATCGCCCAGGCGGATGACATTTGCCTCCAGGACCAGAGTTGTGTTGGGATCCCAGCGCTCCAACTGCAACTGCCAAGGTCGATCCCCGCCGGCTGAAACTCTGCTTGTACTTTGGGAATAGGGCAAGTAATTCTCCAGGCGCGCTACCAAAATCTCCTCTGCCGGCAGCGGCTCCGGCAGGCGAAACCGACCCTGAGCATCCGTGCGCACTGAAATCCCCGCCCCCGGAATGGCCACCTCCACACCGGCCAGGGGCTGCCCCGTCAGGCGATCCACCACCTGACCCGAGTAGGCAGAATCTAACTGCCCCTGTCCTGGGGGAGCATCCGTAGCGGCTTGAAGGCGCTGCTGGAGAACCTGCCCATCGGCTTCGCTAATCTGCCCGTCCTGATTGACATCGGCAGCTTGAATCTGCTCGTTGGTTAACTGCAGCTCTCCGCGCCAATAGGCTCCCAGCAGGTTGAGATCCTGCCCCGTCAAATGACCATCTCCATCCAGATCGCCCGGTTGAAAAGGCTGAACCTGGGCAGCGGCAACACCCATCCAGCCAAAACTCAGGGATCCCAGCAGCAAGAGAGAAGGGGCTAAACGGGAAACCCTACACATGGCAACTTTCCGTAGGGAAAAAGCTGGAAGGCGTCCTCTATGTTGTAACTCAGCTCACTTTCCCGCAGCAGGACTGCTTAAGCCGAGGCAGGGTACTCTCGAGCGCAATTTTGCTCACTTGCCTTCGGCTGCAGGAGCCGAAAACTTGATGGTAGGATAGCCGTGGTGACTTGCTTCCCCTATGGCTCGATACTCCTGCGTTACCCAGCTTGTGGGTTCAGCCGAGCAGTTGAGCGAAGCAATCCGCGCCCTCTTGGAGCGTTGCCAGCTCACCATTCTCCACAGTGGCCCTGACTACTGGGTGGCCGGCGAGCCTCCTGGAAAAAACCCCTACCCCAAGCTGGTAACAGTGGAAGTGTTTGTGGATCGCACCCGCCAGACCTCCGATGGGTCTGTCCAGGTAACCTGCATTGCTAAAAACGAAGAGCTGCCTCTAAGAAGCGTCAACCATTGCCAACAAACCTTTAACCAATTGAGGGCAGAGCTAGCCCAGTTGCAAGCCCAACTTGCTGACCAACGGAAAAACACTATACAATAGCAGCGCTGAGTTGCTTGTATTCCATGGCACGTCGTTGCCAACTGACCAACAAAAAACGCAACAACGCTTTTGCCATCTCCCACTCCCATCGACGTACCAAGCGCCTACAGGAAGTTAACTTGCAGTGGAAGCGCATCTGGTGGGAAGAGGGCAAGCGGTTTGTCCGCCTGCGTCTTTCGACCAAGGCCCTAAAAACCCTCAAGACCAAGGGGATAGGAACCATGGCCCGCGAGGCTGGCATTGACCTCAACCAATTTTAAGAGGTCGCTTGGGAAACTGGGCCCCTAGGCGGGCCTGGGATCCAAGCCAGTAGGCCTCTACAGCAACCCAAATAGCTTGCGCGACTTGGGCTGAAGCCCCGCCAGCAGCGTGTTGAGGGTGTCCCGCTGGGTTAGTTCGTTGGTGCCGCTGGCGTGCTCAATCAAGAACTTGCGCATTTCCTCGGAGAGCTTGGCGTCAGTAAAGTCGGCGCCAACAAAGCTGGCCCCCTCAATTTGGGCCTCTTGTAGATTGGCCCCCACCAGGAGGGCCTGGTCAAGGTTGGCCTCCTGCAACTGACAACTGGCCAGGACAGCCTGGGAGAGGTTGCAGCGAAATAGGTTGGCTTGGCGAAAGTCGGCGCCGAAAAAGTTCCCCTCTGTCAGGTTGGCAGCTACCAGGCTAGCCGCGCGAAAGATGGAGTGGCTGAAACGCCCCCCCTGAAAGCTGCTTTTGTCCAGCTTGGCAGCGGTGAAGTTGCTGTAGTCTCCCACGGCTTGACTGAAGCTGGATCCCCGCAGATCTGAAGCGGCAAAATTGGCCCGCTCCATCTCGGCACGGCGAAAGTTACACAGCCGCAGATCCGCCTGCTGCATGCTAAGGGAGCGCAAATTGGCCCGCGTCAGGTTGGCCTTGGGCATTTGAATGCGGTCGAACAGGCCTCGCGAGAGGTAAGCACCTTCGAGGTTGGCACCCACCAGGGAGCGTCCTTCCCGCAGGGCTGCTAGCAAGTCCCGCGTGGTTTCAATGCGAACCGGCTCCAAGGGCTGAGAGGGAGGGGCACTCACAGGCTGGCTATTCCCTACAAGCAGTCTAGAAACTCGATCAACCCCGCTAGCAACTGACCGCTAGCTCACAAAGACCCCTAGCTACCAGGCTAACGTTTGCACCGCCTGCTGAGGTTAAGAGGAAGTTAACAATGGCTCTCCGCCAGCTGTTCTGGCAACCCTTGCCGAGATGGCCTTCTAGTTGAATTGGCCTCGATTTATTGCATACTCAGGGCAGCCCTTCGTCTGTGAACCCTAACCCTCTATGCAGGTAGCCTTTATCCTCGATCCACTGCCCCAGTTGCAGGTGGGCCACGACACCAGCGTTGCCTTGATGGAGGCGCTGCAGCGACGCGGGCACCGCATTTTTTGCCTAGAACTAGCCGATCTCTACTGGGATCAGGGAGAAACCTGGGGGGCGGTATCTGAAATCCGGCTGGATCTAAAGGCGGATCCCTGGTACGAGGTCAAAGAACGGCGCCTGGTGCCCTTGAGCCAAATGCAGGCGGTATGGATGCGCAAGGATCCGCCGGTGGATACAGCCTATCTCTATGCCACCTACCTCTTGGATCGCCTCCCTCCCAGCCGTACCTTGGTACTCAACCATCCCGCTGGCATCCGCTCCGCCAACGAAAAGCTCTATGCCCTGCAATTTAAAGAGTGGATCCCGCGCACCTGTGTTAGCAGCAATAAGGCCTTGCTCCGCCAATTTGTCGAGCAGGTGGGGCAAGCAGTGCTCAAGCCCCTGGGCGGCAAAGGAGGAGAAGGGATCCTGCGGGCCAACGCCGGCGATCCCAACCTCAATTCCCTCATCGAGCTGAGCACTCAATTTGGCCGGCTGCCCGTGATGGTGCAAGAGTATCTGCCCCAGGCAGCAGCGGGAGATAAGCGCATTTTGTTGCTAGAGGGTGAACCTTTGGGCGCCGTCAATCGCATTCCCGGCGAGGGGGATTTTCGCGGCAATGTGGCTGCCGGCGGTCGGGTGGAGAAAACTGAGATTACCGAAAAAGAACGGGCTCTCTGCGCAGCTTTGGCGCCAGTACTGCGCCAGGAGAAACTCTACTTTGTAGGCATTGACGTAATTGGTGAGCGGCTGACGGAGGTTAACGTTACTAGCCCAACGATGTTGCGGGAGATCAGTCAGTTACAGGGAGTTGATCTGGCTAACCAAGTGGCCGAGTGGTTGGAGAAAAAAGTGCCTGTTAAAACCTAACCTCCCCCCGCACTCATTTAGATGCATGCAGCCACGGGAATTTCTACAGCCAAGACCTTCTACCCCCTCGTTGCGGGGGGCCTATAAAGTCCAGTGCCGCACCCCCATCCCTCACCGAGTTGTATTCAGGTTCTCAGCTATCAAAAACTCTTCAGCGCTGTCAATTCAATAAAAATAGCCCCCAAAGGGGGCCTGTCGCGACCGGCCAGCGACCTACAAAGCCCTAGAGCAAAATAAGAAGCGCTCCATTAATGGGTGGCTTTGAACACCGCTTTGATCAAGTACTAGAATCCCAGAAAAAGAACTCGATCCCGGCAAACATCATCTTTTTTTTAGATTCTCGCCAGGCCAATCCCGCCCCCTAGGATTCGGGAGCAGCTGCTGGCTGCTTCCGCCCTAGCCAGCGCCAAGTGGCGGGCAACAGGACTGCCGCCAGCCCACACTTCAACCCATCGCCGGGGATGAAGGGAAACACCCCCTTGCTGAGCACCGCCAAGACGGAGGTGGGGCCGACATTCTCGTTCAGCCATACTCCCAGCCAGGTAGCTCCCAGAGCGTAGATCAAAACTGAGCAGGAGAGCATGGCTGCTGCCATCTTCCAAGGACTGCGATCCGCCCCCCAGCGCTCTACAAACCAGCCCATCAGCGCTGCAGCCAGGGGAAAAGCCAGCAGGTAGCCTCCTGTTGCCCCAGTTAGGTGTTTGAGACCGGCTCCGCCGCCGGAGAAGAAGGGCAGTCCTAGTAACCCCTCCAGCAGATACAGCAGCAAGGCAAGAAAGCCCAGCCTGGCCCCCAAGCCTGCCCCCACCAGCATTACCCCAAAGGTTTGTCCAGTGATGGGTACCGGCGTAAAAGGCAAAGGGATCCGCACCTGCGCTAGAGCAGCTACGACTAGGCTCCCTCCCACCACCAGCAGCAGATCGCGAACGCGAGAAGGACGGGGCAGAAAAGTCTGGGCTAAGGGTAGGTAAGTGGCAGTCATAAAGCACCTGCAGTATCGAGGTACAAAGCGCAGTATAC
>NZ_JANSIV010000047.1:7769-29653 GCF_047502705.1 Synechococcus sp. H70.1 | reverse complement strand
AGGTAAGTGGCAGTCATAAAGCACCTGCAGTATCGAGGTACAAAGCGCAGTATACCGCAATACAAAAAGGAGGAAGCACACGCCAACTTCTTCTAGAGGATCCGTGCTTGGGCAAACACATCTTGAGTAATAACTCACAAGCACGGCAAAACCTCATGTGGATAAGCTGTCCGCTTCGCTAAAGCACTGGCTGCAGCTGAGCACTCAACAGCTTCCCTAGAAGTTGGAAAATCCAGATTGGCCTCTCTTCAAGTGCCTAGACTGCCGAACTGTTTCCCTAGGAATTGGCAACAACAAAAAAGGGGCCATTAAGCCCCCAAAAATGGCCTCCCCTTGTTGGGGAATAGCTAGCCTTTGATACACAGAATGGGCTTTAAGCGCGCTACGAGTTTCGCAATCTTGGCTTGGTCGGCAGCGCGCACAACTTTGTCCACGTTTTTGTAGGCCTGGGGCGCTTCCTCAGCTACCCCCCGCAGAGAAGGACTGCGCACAATGACGCCGCGCCGTCGCAGTTGTTCGATAATCTCCTGCCCTGTCCAGGCCTTGAGGGCCTGGTTGCGACTCATTGCCCTTCCGGCGCCGTGGCAAGCTGAAGAGAGGGAAAGTGCCTCGCCTTGCTCGGTGCCAACTAGAATATAGGAGGCCGTGCCCATGGAGCCACCGATGATAACCGGCTGACCAACAGAACGAAAAGCTTGAGGGAGCTCTGGGTGGCCAGGCCCAAAAGCGCGCGTTGCCCCTTTGCGGTGGACAAACAGGCGGCGTTTTTTCCCCTCTATGACGTGGGTTTCCTCTTTACAGGTGTTGTGGGAGACATCGTAGATGAGGTCGAGTTCAGCCTTGGGAAAAAGCTCGGCGAATACCTGGCGCACCCAGTGGGTGATGATCTGGCGGTTAGCCAAGGCGCAGTTGACGGCTGCCCGCATTGCTCCCAGGTAGCTTTGCCCCACTTTGGACTGCAAGGGCGCACACGCCAGCTCGCGATCAGGTAGTTCTATGCCGTGCTCTTTAGCCGCCTGTTGCATCTTCTTCAAATATTCAGTGCCAATCTGGTGACCCAAGCCCCGCGAGCCGCAGTGAATAGTAATGACGACTTCCCCTTGCTTGAGACCAAAACTCTCGGCAACCTCGGGATCGTAGATCTCATCGACAACCTGGACTTCGAGGTAGTGGTTACCTGAGCCTAGGGTTCCCATCTCGCGCCGCTGGCGCTCACGGGCGTAGGCGGAGACTTCGCCTGGCTTTGCTCCCCGCATGCGGCCATGTTCTTCGATGCGCTCTAGGTCTTCCTTCTTGCCGTAGCCTTGAGCCACAGCCCATTCTGCCCCACCTTCCAGCATGGCTTCCATCTCTTTGTCGCTCAAGGAAAGCTTGCTGCGGCTGCCGAGCCCTACCGGTACGCTGGCATACAAGGCATTGGCTAAGGGTTCTGCTGCTTCCTCCACTTCTTCGCGCGTCAGCCCCGTCCGCAGGGTTCTTACCCCGCAGGAGATGTCAAATCCCACTCCGCCAGCGGAAATCACTCCCCCTTCTTCCGCATCGAAGGCGGCCACCCCACCAATGGGAAAGCCATAGCCCCAGTGGGCGTCCGGCATCACGTAACACGCTCCCACGATCCCTGGCAAGGTGGTCACGTTGCTGGCCTGCTCAGCCACTTTGTCGTCCATCTCCCGGATTAACTCCTCATCGGCAAAGATGAGGACCGGGACACGCATTTTGCCTTTAGGAGGAATGCGCCAGACCGTCTCATCTACACGCTCAAGTTTCCTGATATCCATAGACTGCCTCCCTTACACGTCCACCACACACTGTGCCACCCAAAGCTCACCCTCTTGGGCCACCTTGAGTTGCGTGTAAGTTGCCCCTTTAACTTCTACTGCCGGTCGGTGCTTGATGCGGTCAACTCTTTCCCCCCACAGGCTAGCCTTGAGATGGTCTTCTGCAAGATGCACTTCAACTTTTCCAAACAACATTCCTCTAACTGCCATCTCGTAGATCACTGCGTTGAGAAAATCCACCAACACAGGTTCTAGATCGCCTGAATTTTCTAGCTCGATCTCTATCCGCTCCGTCAGAGCCACCTTATCCAGGTCAGTGATTACAGCGGTTAGGGCCAGAGCTGCCTGGGCAAAAGCTTCCTCTGGCGTTGCCCCATAGCCGCGGACGCCAATGTCGGCCATGTGTTCAAAATGCTCCCATTTTGCCTGTACCACGGCAGTCTCCTTAGCTATCTTTTGCAGACCAAAGCCAGAGGCCACCTGCCACCTAGACTGACATCCTCCTGCCGCTGACCCTACGGCTACAGCACGGGGGTTCTGCAGGTTTGAGTTGACAACTTCCCACGCAGGGGATCCCTAGAAACCGGAAAGAAGATGTAACTCAAAGGTGAGGATGTTGGCCGCCAAAATCTCTAGCGCTCCTCCCTCAATGAGCTCGCGCGTGAGACCGCCTCCAGAGCCACTTTGTTGGAGTAACTCACGGCTGCGGCGCATCGTCTCTTGGCGTTGGGGATCGTCGACGACCACTTGCCGCTGGTTGGAGAGACTGAGGCGATAGTAGTTGGGTAGCTCGCCGCGAGTGGCATCAATGGCTAGATTCGTTTCTTCGGGAGCAACGCGAAAGGGGGCGCGGGCGGTGAGCAAAGCCACCTGGATATCCTGGTTTTGCCCGTCTAGGCCTTCTAACTCCGAGAGGTCGATTCGGAACCTAAGGGTGTCGCGGTCACGGTTAACGCGCTCAACCCGCACCTGGTTGAAGCCGACGGCAAACTCCCGCTCCTGCTCACCAAAGCGCTGAATGGTGGCTTGCAAGACGGACTCCTCGTTGAGGGGGGTAACCCGAATGAGGTAGTCCCAGTCCCGCACAAAAGCGTACTCATTGGGCCCGACGCGGACACTGGGATCCACCAGGTTGGCAGTGGGACCGGGGCTACCGGCTCGGCTAAGGGCCACCATGTACCAGTAATTGGGGCTGATGGGCAGGCCCATGGTCATGCGCACCTCTAGTACAGGCCGCCCCCAGGCCGCTCCAGCCGTAAGGGCCACCGCGGCTGCTGCTCCAAGGCAGCTCTCTAGCCACTGCTGGGGACGCAGGTCAAGCTGAAGCGGGGGAAACCAAGTTACGCCTCTAGTCCTCATTGAACCGTCTCTCCGGCCTCAAGGCCGAAGGCTCCTATCCCAGATCCTAGCCTCTAAGAACTCCGTCTTGCTGGGGGACCCTGGGATCCCTCCCTCCAGCCCCTTGTTGTGGCGCCCCACCCCTAGCCTTCTACAGGCAGGCCGAAAAACCTGCCACACCCTTGGCCCTGAACCACGGAATCTGCAGCGGTAGGGAGCGGTTACGCCGACTCCTGCGGCAGTCCTGACTGCTTCTGCCGATATGCCTGGACAACCGCCACCGTAAGCAGATGGGAGAGCAAGCCCACTGGCCCGGCAAACAAGCACAAAAGTAGCGAATGGGTGGTCCATACCCGCTTTTCCCACCCCTCCAGGAAGATCCAGCGCCCCACAAACAAATCCATGACGATGTAGTGAACCCATCCCGTAGCCATCACCGAGGGCTGGCTAAAGAGAGCCGTCAGAGTGCTCAGAGAAAGCTGGGGATTGGAAAACTCTCCAAGAGTCCCTGCGTTAAACCCGCTCACCAGAAGATAGAGATAAACTGCTGCCAAAAGGGCAGTGGGCAAGAGCGATGCCATTACCCTACGGGTTACCCCCCAACCCGGCAGCAGAATCATCAAGGCCCAAAAAGGTAGCGCGAACCAGTTGGCTGCGTTAAAGATTATCTCCAGCATGCTTGGCAACCTCCAACATTACCTGTCTATTCTCGGCCTCACAACCCCTGCAATAGAGCTGACAGCACGACGGCCACTGTTGCTGGTGGCGGCAATGCGAGAAATCCGGGATCCGCTATCGCTCAAGGCCCAGAGATGGCTAATGCTTTTGGCCGCGGAGGTAGGTTGAGCTGGGCCAATACGGGATTCTCCTGCCTCAGCGTCGGGGGATTGCTCCGGAGAAGAGAGCAACACCCTAGGTTTCTCTCCCTGCTGGGCTGCGGTAAGCCCTGCCTTGCTGGGCTGCTGTAACTGAGGCGGCAGGTTCCCAGGTGGCAGCAAGGGCATTCCAGGGAGAGGGCTGCTAGGCTTGGGCGCCGTCTTGGCTGGAGAGGCGAGCTTTCCCCACAGAACTTTGAGGAGTGGCCACATATGGCTTGGCTTCTTGCGAAGGCGCAAAGGGGAAACGGCGTTATCCTGCCATGCCTTCCTCCTTCTTGCCAAGGGCTGACAAACCAAACTCATAACGAGTATGATTAAGAGGTCCAACGCAGAAGGAGAGTTGGCATGGTGGAGATTCGCGAGATTCCCCTGCAGCAGATTTGTCGCCCGCTGCCGCGGCGAACGGATCCGGAGAAGGTGCGGGCCCTGATGGCTTCCATCCAGGAAATAGGCCTGCAGGAGCCGATTGAGGTTTTGGAGGTGGAGGGAAAGTACTACGGCTTCTCGGGCTGCCACCGCTATGAGGCCTTTGTCCGCCTGGGCAGGGAGCGGATCCCGTGCCGCGTGCGCAAGGCCACCCCTGCTGTTTTAAGGCTTCATTTGGCTTGAGGGAGGGACCCCTTTATCGCCCGGCTCTGCCTGGGAAATGTAGCCCCGCTCATAGGCAAAGCGCACCAGTTGGGAGCGGTTTTCCAGAGAAAGCTTGCTGAGAATATTAGTCAGGTGGGTCTGGACAGTGCGTGGGCTAATGCACAGCCTTTCGCCAATCTGCTTATTGGTGTAGCCCTGGACCACCTCCCGAAACACCCGCTCCTCGGCGGGGGTTAACTTGAGCTCCGCCAAGCGAGGGCGAGGGGCAGTTTCAGCTTTAGCGGAGTTCTGCTGCTGGATGAGACGGAGGATCTCTAATTGAGTGCGGCGGGATCGTTCAATCTGCGCCTCGATCTTGGCCACCAACTCCAATGGCTCAAAGGGCTTGATGATGTAGTCATCGGCTCCCCACTCATAGCCCTGAATGCGGTCGCCCAATTCGCCCCGGGAAGAGAGAAAGATAAAGGGGACGAGCTCACCACCCCGCTGTTGGCGCAGCTGCCGGCAGAACTCGAAACCGTTCATTTCCGGCATCACCACGTCCGACACCACCACATCCGGCTGCTCTTCAGCAAACAGGCGCAATCCTTCTCTGCCGGAAGTGGCTGTGCAAACCCGATAGCCATGCTGGCTAAGATGGCGGCTTAGCACCTTGAGGGCAAGGGGATCGTCATCCACAACGAGGACACGCTTCATAATGACCCAAAGGGGAGTTGACGCAGGAGAGACTCCTGAGATCCTCGCAGTTAACCTGGAGATCCCTAGCCCATGATAATCGCTGCAGGGGGCTGGAGGCAGTTCAGGCTCTGCGGGCAGCAAGGACTAAGCCCCCATCCCTGAGTAGCGTTGCAGGCCCTTTCGCCATAGCCAACGGTTGACCAGCCAAAACAGCCCCAGCCAAGCCAGGCTCATGCCAAAACCGCGCAGGAGGTCTTGCGGGATCCCCACCCAGAGGCTGGCGGGAAAATGCACCAAGTAGGGAAAGGGCGTCCAGGCTAAGACCTGGCGCACTGCCGGCGGAAACACCTCTAAGGGGGCAATTACACCCGAGAGGAACAAGTACACCAAAAAGTGAAACTGCTCTAGAGCTGATATTCGCTCCACCCAAAAGGCCAGCAGGGCCAGCGTGTACTGCATAAGAAAACGCAGGGCAAAAGCCAACAGAATAGCCAGGGATCCAAGGGCCACTTGTTGCCAAGAGGGGATCCAAAAAGCGCGGGGGTAGAGCAAGAAGAAGAGGGCAAGCAAAGCCACCGTAAAGGGAAGGCGGGCAAGGCGTTCCATGAGGTGGCTAACCACGTGGTGCCAAGCAGGATCCAGAGGTTGCAACAGACGCGGCGAGAGCTTCCCCTCCACAATCTCTCGCTCAAAATCCCAGATTACCCAGATGATGGTGAACTGGCGCACCAGGAACACCGCTAGGAAATAGCGGATGAACTCCAGGGAAGATAGGGCAAAGTTCCCCGAGCGAGCGGCCTCGCTCCAGAGCCCCATCATGATTAAGGGTAAAGATGCAGCCAACGCCCACAAAAGGAGTTCCGCCCGGTACTCCAGCATGTAGGCGTAGTAGGCGGAGCAGAGAGCAGCCAGCTTGCGCAGAAAAACCTTCATCAAGACCCTGCCGGTAGGGGAGGCAAAGGACGCAAGGTGGGCAAGACGTTGGCCAGCGTGACTACCGCTCCAATAACCACAATGGCAGGGGGCAACACTGGCGGTGGCTGGGCAACCAAGCTGTCCAAGCGCAGCAGATGGATCTCCTGCTCTGGAGTGGTACCCCAGCGGATTAAGGCCACTGGTGTATCGGGAGCTTTGCCGCCGGCCAACAATTCGGTGGCAATGTGGCCGAGGTTATGAATGCCCATGTAGATCACCAAGGTTTCCACAGCCTCGGCTAGGGCGCGCCAATTGACCTGGGGGCGGTATTTCCCCACCGCCTCATGGCCAGTTACGAAGGCAACTGAGGAGCTGAGCTCTCGATGGGTGAGCGGGATCCCGGCATAGGCGCTGGCAGCTATGCCCGCCGTAATTCCCGGCACCACCTCCACGGGGATCCCGGCCTGCACCAGCGCCAACATCTCCTCTCCCCCCCGCCCAAAGATAAAGGGATCCCCCCCCTTCAGGCGCACCACTACGGCTGCTGTCTGGGCTTTCTCAATCAGCAAGGCCGTGATCTGCTCCTGGGGGAGGGTATGGGCGCCACATTGCTTGCCAGCGTAGATTCGTTCTGCCGTTGGGGGGATCAAATTTAAAATGGCGGATCCCACCAGGGCATCGTAGATCACCACATCCGCATGGGCAAGCAGGGCCTTGCCCTTCACCGTCAGCAGCCCCGGATCCCCAGGCCCTGCCCCCACCAGATACACCTTGCCCATCTTGAATCCCAACAGCCTCCTGGAAAGATCCATTCTGCTTAAGCAGGACAGGTTTGACCAGCCCATCTAGCTAGGACAGGCCATCCGGACTGTCTCAACAATTGCCTGCATCAATTGGGGATCTCGCCAGAGGGGTGGCTCTACCTCCAGCTGCAACAAGGGCCACTGCCGCCGCAGCTGCCGCACCTGGTCTTGCAATGAGCGCAACAAGCTCCCCGGAAAGAGGAAAAAGGGCAGCACCCGCAGGCGGTACTGGCTTAGGCGCAAGCAGCGAATGACAGTGGCCTCTAGCGTAGGAGGCTGGGCAGCAAAAGCCGGGTGAATCAGGATCCCGGGCAGGCGCTGTTCCAGCACTCGGATCCCAGCTTCGAGTTGGGCGGCAAAGCTAGGCAGGCGGCTGCCGTGGCCAAATAGGATCCAGCCATGTACAGGATCGCCTAGGTGTTGCGCTGCCACCATGCGCGCTGCCAACAGATCAAGGAGGGCCGGGTGCTGACCGATGGGCGGTGTCAGAAGCAGCTTTAGCCGGGGCCAGCGGGCACGAAGCTCCTCCAGAGCAGCCGGCAGATCCTCCTCCACATGGGATCCCCCGCCCATAAAGAGCGATACCAGCACTACTGGGCTGGCGAGCCTAGGCCGCTGAGCCGCCAAGTGGCTGTGAATCTGCTCCCCCAGGCTTAAGGACCCACTTTCCAACTGAACCAGCTCCACCGCCTGCGGAGCCAGCCGCTGCCGCACCCGCGCTAGCAAGTCCGCTGCCGCCTGCTGGTATTCCGGATCCCGGCTGCCGTGACAGACCAAAAACACCAGGGGAGTTGAAGACATGGTAGAGCCGAGGGATCCAAACGCACCTGCTCCATTTTGCTCCCTTCCGGCAAGGTTTCGCGCCGGATCTGGACGTATGAGATAATGGGTACATACCTTTCCAGACTCGTCGGCCCTTTCCCAGGATTTCATGTCATTTGAAAATCGCTCCTCTGCTCCTGAACTGTTGATCCACGTCTTGCGGGAGGGCTTGACCGAATCTATCCACCATTGCCAAGCGGTGGTGGCCGATAGTCGCGGACGCTCCCTAGCCGTAGCTGGCAAAAGCACCACCCCAGTCTTTGCCCGCTCTGCCCTCAAGCCCTTTCAGGCGCTGGCCATGCTTTCCACCGGCATCCGGGAGCGCTATCGACTTACTGAGAAAGACATCGCCATCATGTGCGGATCCCATCAGGGCACCGCGGCCCACGCGCGGCAGGTGTTCAGCATGCTCTGGCGCGCCGACCTCTCCCCGGAACTGCTGGTCTGCCCCACCCCCCCTGGCAAGCCCAGCCCCCTGTGCCACAACTGCTCCGGCAAACATGCTGGCATGCTCCTGGCCAGCCGCGCCCAAAACTGGACTCTGTCGGACTACGCCCAGCGGCACCATCCGGTGCAAGCCCTGGTGCGAGCCAAGTTGGCGGATCTATTGCAGATGCCCTCGGAAGAGTTTTTGTTTGCCCGTGACGACTGCGGCGTGCCCACTTACCAGTTACAACTCAACCACTTGGCTTTTCTGTATGCCCAACTCACCGCTGGCGAGCGACCCGAGCTGGAGGCCATTGCCCGCGCCATGACCCACCATTCGGAAATGGTGGCTGGCGAGGGATGTTTCGACACAGAATTGATGCGGGCCACCCAAGGCGAGCTGGTCAGCAAGTCCGGGGCCGAAGGGATCCAGTGCATTGGGCGCTTGGGGGAAGGGATGGGCCTGGCCATCAAGGTCCAAGACGGAGCAGCGCGGGCCAAATATGCCTTGGCTTTGCACCTGCTGCAGCGCATGGGCTGGATCCAACCTGCCGCTGCCGAAATGCTAGGGGAGCGTTTCCTCGCCGTCGGCCCCTACACCCGCCTGGAGGTGGAAGGGGAGCTGCGCATGCCCTGAGCAATCCAACCGGGGCTGAGTCTTGCATCTTACTCCCTGGCAGTGCTACCTTGTCGAAAAATTGGAAGAACAATGTTTGAGGAGTCTTTCAAAGCTCTCGACGGCGAGCTGCCAGCTTAGTTGAGCTAACTAAGAAAGTAACAAAAGCGGTAGGCAGTGCTCAAGCTGCTAGCAAAAGGGGAGATCTCCAACCAGAGAGGGGGTACGTATTGACCGCAAGATTTTCCGATCCCAGCGGCCCAGTGCTATTGCTGAGGCAATCAAGCGAGCAAGAGCCGCCAAGAGCAAAGAGACTGATCCCCAGGCTGTCCTTCAGCTCATTTGGAAGGCAGCAAGAATTGCGGCAGGCTACCTGAGAAAGCGTGTGGAGCAACTGCCTAACTCCATAAGTGTAGCTGCGCGAGATGTCTTCGATGTTCTCCACCTCAATAACTCAGACTACACAGAAGCAGAATTTACGCGACATCTTTACCTTCTAGATCGAAACCCAATCAATAGTGTGGATGGCTATCGCTTGATCTTCTCTGCATCCACAGGTACACGCTCAGGTCGCTGCTATCGCATTCGCGATGAACGCGGTGAGGAACATATTTACTATCTTTTGAAGTTTGAGCGTCTATGAGTGGGGAAACCCAGAGTTGTCTACAGCTTGATTTATGGCTGCGTTGTCTTGAGAAAGACTACCTGGGATCCTTCATCTCTGCGGGTGGTGCGACCGTCAAGCTAGCTGTTGTCCCAAAAGATTCCTACTCCCGCCTCTACAAATCTCTTCGGGAAAAGCTATCTCCTCCTTCTTTTCGGCTTTTTGATCTAAGCGAAGAGTGCATCAATCTACATTCAATTGAGAATTTTTGGTTCGCCCTTGCTCAGAAGGTGGACTGGGAATCTTTTGCCAGAGAACTGCGCTATAGCATTCTCAGAAAAATTGGATATTCCCCCAGCTCAGAACTTCAAGACTGCACTTTAGAGGAACTGGCGGAGCTTTACCAAGTTGAGGCCCGCGAGATCAACATACAGTTGCAGCGAGAAATTAAGAAGCTGATTTTTCAGGACTACTCTCTGGCTCTCGACTTTCGCAAGGCTATTTCCCGTCTTATCTACGAGCCTCTCCAAAGTCCAGGCACTCTAGAAGGTTTGTGCCTTGCGGTTCAGGAGTGGCTCAAAGGCACACTGAAATCTATTAGTCAAGTGCGTGGGGCAGCTATTTTTCGAAGGATTGATAGGACAAATTCTCGAGAGATTCTACTTTCTTTTCTGAGGCTTTTTACGCGCCAGCTCGGTTGCACAGCAATTCTTGTCAGTCTGTTTCATTACTACGAGCGAAGAGAAAATGGACGTCCAACCTTCACTCGTAGGCAAATTATTGAGCTTTACGAAACCTTGCGAGAGTTTATAGATGCAGAGAGTAAGCTTGAGAAAACAGTTCTAATCTTCATGGCTCCTCCAGATTTTATTGAATCAGAACTTTTGTCCTACCATAAGTACCGGGCAAACTCGAATTGAGAACGAGGTATATTCTCCCAATTATCCCAATCCTTGTACAACTATGGTTCAACTTCAATGAGTGCATCACTTGTAGCCCGGCGAGCGATTGAAGCGCTGCGAAACGGTGTTCCCAATCCATTTGCGGTTGCAGAACTTGGCTTTTGGCAACAAGAGGTCGAAGAGAAGTTTTGGGAATTATGCAACGCCCCCAGCTTAGAGCCTGGGGGGATGCTCGTGAAGGGGGACTTCGGAACTGGTAAGTCTCATCTTCTACTAAACAGGAAAAAGCAAAGAAGCAGGGTTTTGCCACTTCGCTGGTTGTCATCTCTAAAGAGCTGCCTCTTGGCAATCCTAGTCGCCTAATTCCCCGCATCCTTGCCGAAATCGAACTCCCTGACATGGCTGAGCGCGGGCTCCAAGGCATTGCAGGTCGTCTGCAGTACAAACAGCCTTCTTTCCAGGAGTTCCAGCTTTGGGTTAACCAATGGCGATTTGGAGAGGGCTGGTGGCCGGCTACTCTAGCTTTACACCAAAGGCTAGAGGGTGACGATGAGAAACTAGATGCTATTGTCCGCTTTTGGGCCGGTGAATCCACTCTGAGGCTCTCAGAGGTGCGGCAGAGACTTCGGGATCACGGTCTGGCAGGGGCTCACTCCGTCAGCAAGCTACCTCCTGCGGAAAGTTTGCACTGGCAGCGCCTGGCTTTTTCTGCTCAGCTATGTCGGGCCATAGGGCTCAGGGGCTTGGTGGTTTTGGTGGATGAAATCGAGCTGATTGCACAGTACAGCATCCTGCAGCGGGTCAAGTCCTGCCGCGTTCTTGGCCACTTGTTTGGCAAGGAAACTTTACCTGAAGAACTAAAAGCAGCTCCGCTAATTCTAGTGGGAGCAGTAACCCGCGACTTTGAGCAGTCTATCTTGCAGGAAAAAGGGGATTGGGAGAAGGCACTTGAGATGGCGCGCCAGAAGTATGTTTCTGAGGAAGCTGTAAGGGCCGGCATGGAGGCCATTCGGCGGGCTATCCCCCTCCGTTCCTGTTCGGAAGCTCAGGAGGCCATTCAAGCGATGTTGCACAAGGTGGCGGGTCTCTACCAGAAGGCCTACCCTGATTGGGTAATCACTGTCTGAGCTCCCTCCTCTTTACGGCACAACTACCGTGCGGTCAATTATTCGCCGTTGGATTGCTGAGTGGGATGTGCGCCGGTACTACAACCCCACTGGTACAGTTCAGATTGAGGAAGACAAAGCGACTGGACACACCCCTACGGAAGAGATCCAAGAACTGGAAGAGGAAGCTTAAGCAAGCCTAGGTGCTCCTCAAACTTAATCGGCGGGAAGCCCCGCACTGTATGAAGAGCCAATCAGTGTCGGGATGAAAGCCGTTCGTGCTTCAGTTGAAGAGATTGAGTTAAATCTCTGGAGAGCTCCCCTGACTGGTTTCCGCCGTGGGTTGCACGGTGGCAGCATGCTGAGACCTCTGTACCAACAAGTCAGTGAAGCGTGAAGCCGTACGCTATCTGTTCGCGCAGCGTGGCGTCAGCCATGTTGTGCTTACTCAACAAAGATGAGGGTCGGGAGTCATCCCCCACCTAGTTTGCAGGAACTGCTCAACGCTGAAAGGGATTTTGGTACGGGTTGGGGTTCTGGCCCTTGTTGCGGTACTTGGGATTGATGGTCAAGGTGCCGGATCCCAAACCCCGCTGGGCCAGGAACTCCAGGTTGCGGTGGCGCATGGTGGTGTCGTAGTCGCTCTTAACGCGATCTTCGAGGATAGCCACCTGCTGCAGGGCACTCAGCAGAATGGCAGCCGCCTGTTCAGAGGTGTAGCCATTTTGGGAGGCATAGCGCACGGCAAACTCATCAGCTGCCACCTGGGCCTTCTGGCCTTTCTCTGCTTTGCGCAAAAGAAACGCCGCCGATGCTGCCAAAGCAGCTGCCAAGCCCACGCCGAGGTTATCCCCCATCTGCAGCTCCACCACAATGCCCATCGTGCCCGCCCCAATGAGAGCAGGATACAGCAACAGCGCTGACCAGTTGTCTCCCAAGGCCAGCTCAGTGGCCATCACGGCTTCCCGCAAAAAGTAGATCTTCTGTTGATCGGGGCTCAGCTTCTGCCAACGGCTCAGGTCAATGGCAAAGCGGGTGTACTTCTGCCAGGGGAAGCGCCAGAGTGGTTGCACAACCCGAGATTGGTCAGGGGAGCCAATCTCAATCTGCACCTCGGGGCGGATCTCCACCGGGAGAAACTGGATTAGGCGATCAAACTCAGAAATGGTGTACATCGCGGTAGAACTGCAGTTGGAGATGGAGATCACTACCCATGGTAAAGGATTCTGGCCTTCTCTGTGGGCTGGCTCCCAGAAAGCCTAAAGCCAAGGGGCGGCGGGAACCTTGCCCGCTGTTGCTGGGCTAGCGGTAGTTGACAAACTGCAGCGCTACCGGGTAATCCTGCTGCTTGAGCATTTGAATGACCGCCTGTAGCTCATCTTTGTCTTTACCGGAAACCCGCACCAGATCCCCTTGAATGGAGGGCTGCACCTTCTTAAAGTTGTCGCGGATTTGCTTGGCAATCTGCTTGGCCAACGCTGCGTCGATGCCTTTTTTAAGGCGAACCACCTGGCGCACCCGGTTGCCAGCGGCACTTTCCGGGGGCTGAAAGTCAAAGATCTTCAGAGAGAGGCCCCGCTTGGCCGCTTTGGTTAGGAGGAGATCCCGAATCGAGTTGAGAGCCATCTCGCTGGCGGTGGTGATGGTCAGGGATCCCTCCTCCAGCTTAATTTCCGTCTGAGTATCCTTGAGGTCATAGCGCTGCTTGACCTCCCGCTGCACTTGATCCAGCGCGTTCACCAACTCCTGCCGGTTGAAGTCGCTAACAATATCAAACGAGTAGGTGGAGGCCATAGCCCTTATCTTCACTGGCATTCCGTACTCTAAGCCTATCAGGGGCTCCCCAACGGCGGGAGAAGCTACAACAGAAAAAGAAGTTCCGGGGAGCAGGAGGATGGCCAATGTTGTTTTAATTACAGGCGCTTCCGAGGGTATTGGTAGGGCAACAGCCTTCACCTTCGCCCGCGGTGGCTACCGCCTGGCGCTGGCTGCCCGCACCGCCGAAACCCTGAAGCAGACGGCTATCGAGCTGGAGCAAAGCTTCAATGCGGAGGTGTTGGCCGTCCCCACCGATGTAACGCAGCCGGAGCAGGTGCAAAAGCTGGTCGAGGCCACCCTGGAGCGCTATGGGCGCATTGACTGCCTCATCAACAACGCCGGCATCTGCCTGAGCGGTCCTTTCCTGCAGACTACGTTGGAACACTGGCAGGCGCTGCTGGCAGTGAACTTCTGGGGCTATCTGCACACTATCCGGGCGGTGCTCCCCGACATGCTCAAGCGCAAGAAAGGCCAGATTGTCAACGTCGGCTCCATAGGTGGCAAAATGCCCCTGCCGCAGATGGCTGCCTATTGTGCCAGCAAGTACGCAGTCAGTGGCCTGACGGAGGCGCTGCGTCTAGAGCTGCAACCCCACGGCATCCAGGTCATCGCTGTCCATCCGGGCCTAGTCAACAGCAATTTTCTCAAGCGGGCCGTCTTTGTGGAGGAGACGGAAGCGGAGGTTTCTGCCGAGGAAAACTTAACCCACCCTAGCGGGGCACGGCAGCGAATGCAGCAGGCCCTGGAGAGCTTCTGGGTAAGCCAGCCAGAAGAGGTGGCGGCAGCCATCTGGGAGGCGGTTTGCCAGTCCAAATCCGAGGTGATCGTTGGCATGGCCCAGTGGGCAGTAGGGGCCTACACCCTCTTTCCTGGCTGGGTTGGCCCCTTGCTGCAAAGTTTGCCTGACTGGTCTTAGGCTCTACCTTGGCCAAGGGCGGGGCTGGACTATAGTGTATGCTAAGCCTGGCAGTTGCAGCGGTAAGGAGCTATGGTTGGTTCTGCGCCTTCTCCCCCAAGTACTCAGCAGCACCTCCTCATTGTGGAAGACCGCGATGGCCGCCGCACGCAGGTACTGACCGCCGCCAAATACTTTATCGGTCGCGACCTGGCCAACGACATCTGTCTCAACTCTCAGTACGCCTCCCGCTACCACGCCATGCTGCTGCGCATTCCTGCTGAAAGGGAGGGGGAATACTACTACCGCATTTTAGATGGAGACCTGGAGGGCCGGCCCAGCACCAACGGCCTGATGATCAACGGCCAGAAAATTTCTACCCACCAGCTTAAGTCGGGGGATGTCATCAGCTTTGGTCCGGACGCCAAGGCCACCTACATCGTCAAGACCCTCTAGCTTGAGCTTGGCTTACCTCCCTTCTGAGGGCCCAATTGCTGCCAAAGCAGCAGCAGCAAGGCCAGCACCAGGGTCACTTCTGAGAGTAAGGTGGCCAGGGCTGCCCCTCGCCACCCCCACGCCGGGATCCAGAGCCCGTTCAAAGCTCCATTCAGGACCAGGGCTGCCAGCTGTCGGCGGCTGCGCAGCTTTTGCAGGCCAGCACTAGTGAGCAGGTGGGACAACAGCAGGTGGATCCCTTCCAGCAAAATGACTGGACTCAGCCAGCGGAGGATGAGGGCAGTCTCTTGGTAGGCGGATCCCAGCAGCCAAGGGATCCCGTAGGAGCCCAGGGCCACCCCCACAGTAGCCAAGCTGCCGTAGCCCACCACCCAGGGGAAAAGCTGCCAGGCGTAGCGGCAGCCGTGGGATAGGCCCTGCTGACCCTGGCGGCACAGCTCGGCAAAATGGCTGGTGAGCAGAGCAATCATCGGCGTTTGCGAGAAGTTGATGACCCGGTAGGCGGCGCTGTAGAGTCCCCCCGCTGCTGTTGAGGCCAGGCGGGGCAAAAGCAGTTTGTCCAAGTCGGTGAAGGTTTTCGCCGCGGCCAGCCCCAGGGCAAAGTCCCAACCCGCCCTCAGCCGTGCCCTTACCTCTTGCCAGTCCAAAGCCGGGAGGCGAGAAGGGGCACACCACTGCCGCATTCCCCAGCTCATCCCCGCCAGCACCAGCAGCACCATCAGCCCGTAGAGGATGGCCCATTGGGTTAGGGATCCCCAGTCCAAAACCATCGCCAGCAGTACGGCGCTCAATCGCCCCAGCGCCATGCCCGTGTCAATGAGAGCCACCCCAGCAATTTGTTCCTGCCCAATCAGGATCCCCCTGTACACTTCGGGAAGGGCAATAAACAGCAGGTCGCTCCCCAGGAGGATCCCCACCTCAAGGGGTGAGGTCTCGGCCAACCAAAGGCTCAACAGAGGTGTTAACAGCAGCACCATCCCACTGCAGACCAGTCCGGCCAGCCACAGGCTGGGACTGATCTCCGGGGCAACCGCGGCAGATCTCCGGTTGCTTAGGCGCTGGATCAGCAATTCCGATTGGCCCCAGTAGCCAAAGGGGGCAGCTAGGTTGCTGCAGGCCAAGATGGCGGAGAACACTCCAAACGCTTCTGGACCCAGCAGCCGCGCCAACAGGACGAAATAGGCCCCAGACACCCCCAAGCGCAGGCCATTGCCCAGCATCAGCCAGGCTGCCTGGCGCAGTCGTCGCCCTGCCTTATCCAGAGCCGTTTTTCCTGGACGAGGCCTGGCGAAGCTCGAGATACTGAATAGAGGCTGAGGCTGCCCACCTAGCTGGGCCCAGGGTCGGCTCCCGTTCTTCTTCCAGCAGTTCTTCATGGCCAAACTTTACCCTCTTGCCCCGCCCAGCTCCAGGGCTTTAGGGGAGCGGAAACCCTCCCCCTTCAAGCCGGCTGGGCCGCGGCGAGTCCCTTCCCCACCGCCGTCTGGTAGCCCCCCCTGGCTGGGATCCCCCCCGGCCAAAACGGTAGGTCAAGGCTATCGGTCCGTTGCCTTGCTCTTGCTGGCCAGCGGGCTGCTGTTTGGAGGACTGGGATCGCGGCTGGCCTACCTGCAACTGGTGCGCACTCAGTATTACCGCCAGTTGGCCGACACCAACCGCATTCGCCTGTTGCCCCAGCCGCCGGAACGGGGACGCATTGTGGATCGCAACGGCGTGTTGCTGGCGGGTAGTCAACTGTCCTACTCAGTTTTTCTCTGGCCCTTGGTGCAGTCGCGGCAGGGCTGGCAGGAGACGATCCCCAAGCTGGCCCAGTATCTGGAGATGGCTCCCGAGGAGATTGTCCAGAAACTGGAACAGGCGGGCTACCGCTCTCTCTTTCCTGTGCGCATCCTGCGCAACGCCAGCCCCGAGGTCGTGACCCGATTGGAAGAAAGAAGCCACGAGCTGCCGGGGGTGATGGTGGAAGCAGAGACAGTGCGGTTTTATCCCCATGGCAGCTTGGCCGCCCACGTGCTGGGCTACACCGGCGAGATCCCCCTAGAGCAGCTGCAGGCGGATCCCAGCTACCGCCTGGGGGATATTGTCGGCCTGATGGGGGTGGAGGAACTGTTTGAGAGTCATCTGCGCGGCCAGTGGGGTGGGCGCCAAGTGGAGGTGGACGCTCTAGGAGAAGTGCTGCGGGTGCTGGGCGAACAGCCTCCTCAACCGGGCAAGACTCTGCAGCTGACCCTGGACGTGCGGCTGCAGCAGGTGGCAGAGCAAGCCCTGGGCCAGCAGAAAGGAGCAGTGGTTGCCATGGATCCCCGCGACGGCTCGATCCTGGCTATGGCCAGCTATCCCACCTTTGATCCCAACCTCTTTTCCAGCCGCATCACCCAAGCCCAGTGGGAGAGCCTGCAAAAACAGGACTTTCCCTTCCTTAACCGCGCCCTACGGCCCTACCCTCCTGCTAGCACCTACAAAATCATCACCACCGCCGCTGGGATCGAGTCGGGGGTCTTCCCCCCAGATACGGTGCTGCAGACGGCTCCCTACATCACAGTAGGCGGCTGGCGCTTTTGGGACTGGAACCGGGCTGGCTTTGGGCGGCTGAACTACCGCCAGGCGATAGCCTACAGCAGCGACACCTTTTTCTACCAGATTGCCCTGGGTACCAAGGCCGCCCCCTTGCAAGAATGGTCGCGCCGCTTTGGGCTGGGCCAGCCTACTGGGATCGGCCTCAAAGGGGAAGCTGCTGGCCTGGTGCCTGACGCCGAGTGGAAACAGCGCCACTGGGGGGAGCCCTGGTACGTGGGCGATACAGTGAACATGTCCATCGGCCAGGGGTTTATCACCGCCACGCCCCTGCAGATGGCGGTGGTAACAGCAGCAGTGGCCAACGGTGGCTGGCGGGTGCGTCCCTTGCTCTCGCAGCAGGTGATCCCGGAAAGTCCCGTGCCCCTGCGGCAGAAGGTAGGTCTCTCCCCCGCTACCCTGGAGATCTTGCAACAGGGGCTGCGAGATGTGGTGGTTTACGGCACTGGTGGCAACGCCAACCTGGGGCCAGGCTTTCCCCCAGCCGCCGGCAAAACCGGCACTGCCGAGGATCCGCCGCGGCGATCCCACGCCTGGTTTGTCGGCTATGCTCCCTCTGACCGTCCGGAGCTGGTAGTCGTGGTCTTTCTGGAAAACAGTGGTGGCGGGGGCGGAACCCGAGCAGCCCCTATCTTCCGCCAGATCATGCGGGCCTACTTCCAAAGCAACTCGTGATCCTCCAGCTGTCCCCTTTCCCTAGCAGGGAGCATTATGGGCCGAAAAATTCCGCTCTTCTCCTCCATTGCCTTAGTGGGACAGAGTCCCTAAACTCCTTCTCCAGCCGGCTTCTAGCTTAATTTGGCTGTAAAATAGGTCAGTGATTTGGAACCCAATGGCTACAATCCTGCCATCGGCAGTGGCTGTGCCTTGACCTAGGGTAGGGCTAGCCCTGCTTCTCCAGCTACAACTTCTCTGAGCCGTAGGTGCTCCGCCCTGCTAGCGCCAACTTGGAAAAACACGGCCAGAGAAGGCTTTCAACCCATTGCCCAGCTCATTGAGGAGACTAGGATGAACAAGGCAGAGCTTGTGGAAGCCGTCGCTCATCGCGCCAACGTAACCAAAAAAGAGGCTGAGGCTGTCCTGACGGCAGCACTGGAGATCATCGTTGAAGAGGTTGCCTCCCGCGATGAAAACGGGGAACCCAAGGGGAAGGTCACCCTAGTGGGCTTCGGTTCCTTTGAGGCCCGCAAGCGCAAAGAACGGGAAGGCCGCAACCCGAAAACCAATGAGAAGATGGTGATTCCGGCTAGCGTTGTTCCCACGTTCACGGCCGGCAAAGCTTTTCGCGATGCGGTGGCAGCTGGTCACAAGTCTTGAAAGTGCGGGTGTAGGGGGACAGAGTCCTTGCGGCTAATCTGAGTCCCTATTGGCGGAAGCAGGATGGAGTCCTTAGAGGATTAGCGTGCAACGGCCTCAACATGGGGGCAATCGGGCTTGGGCAGCAGCAATTGCTGGTTGCCCTTCGGAGGCCATTTTGGATTTCTCCGCTAGCCTCAATCCCCTGGGCCCGCCGCAGTCGGTTGTGCAAGCCCTGGTGCAAGCGTTGGAGGCACCCGAGCCGGTTGCAATTAGCTGCTACCCGGACCCCGACTATCGAGAGCTACGCGCTTGTTTGGCGCAGCATTGGTCAGTTGATCCAGAGTGGATTTTTGTCGGCAACGGAGCGGCAGAATTGCTCACTTGGGCGGCTCGGGAGGCGGAGGGGCGGGAGGTGTGGCTGCCTCGTCCCGCCTTTGGCGACTACGAGCGGGCACTGCGGGCAGCAGGGGCAGTCATCAAGCCACTGGATTGGTGGTCTTGTCCGGGATCAGCCACTGCTGCTTTGCTGCAAGAAGGGCTCCCCGCCAACAAGAGCGGCAAGGTGCTCTGGCTAAACAATCCCCACAACCCAACGGGCCAGCTGCTCCCGCGGGAGGCCATTCTGCCTCTTCTGCCCTACTTTGAGCAGGTGGTGGTGGATGAGGCTTTTATGGACTTTCTCCTCGGAGACGCGCCCCAAGACCAGAGCGAGCTCTGCTCCCCAAGGGCTGGCGGGCTGGAGGCCTCTTTGCCCCGTAGCCAAACCTTGATTCCCTATCTTGAGGCCCACCCCAACACCCTTGTCATCCGCTCGCTGACCAAGTTTTTTACCTTGCCTGGCTTGCGCATTGGATTTGCGGTGGGCCATCCGGAGCGCTGGCGGCGCTGGCGACAGTGGCGGGATCCCTGGAGCGTCAATGGCTTGGCGGCAGTGGCAGCAGCAGCCGCCTTGGCTGACACGGACTTTCGTCGGCGCACCTTGAGGTGGTTGCCCATGGCCCGCGAGCATTTGCTCAAAGGTTTGCGGGCGCTGCCCGGCTGGGATCCCTGGCCTAGCCAAGCCAATTTTGTGCTGGTGCGCTGTCCTGTCTCTGCCTCACAGCTTCAAGAGCAGCTGCTGCGGCAGCACGGCATCCTAGTGCGGGATTGTCTGAGCTTCCCTGAGCTGGGGGATCGCTACCTGCGCATTGGCCTGAGAACTCTGCCAGAGCAAGAGCGCCTGCTATTGGCCTGTCAGGAAATTCTAGAAAATCTCTCTGGCAAGAGGAGAAACGAGCTGGGTGGAGACCTTGGTTGCCCCTGCTCGCTCACACCCCCTGACTGACGAGTGTCTATCTTGCGGCCAAGCTCTAGAAGCCGGCCTCAGGTCTATGGCATGGTATTATCTGGGGCAGGGCAGTGATGGCTTATCTCCGTCCTTTGCCCCATTCCCGCCGTTAAGCTGTCAACAGGTGGGGTGGGAGGTTGGCTTCGTAGACCTCTTGGTTCCTAAGCTCGGGAGGGTAGGTTATCCATGGATTTTTCTCCGCTTCCAGATCCTACTCAGCCCCTGCCGCCGCCCCAGAAAAACCCGCCGACACCCCAACGCACGCTTCCAGCAGCCCTCAGCCCTCTGCACCCGGATTCCCCCAGGCAAAGGCAGCACTTTCGTCTCTGGCCACGTTTACAACGCCGCGACTCTCTCCCACCGCTGCGGGGCAGCCATCCTGGTAGAACCCTTCCCACCCACCGTCCTTCTCCTGTACTCCTTCAAGAGGTGGTGGAGGATTTGGAGAAAGAAGTGCCCCGCCCTTCTAGAGGAGTTTCGCCTCTAGGGGCTTTGCTAGTGGGGGTGCTCTCGTGGGCGGGGATTGGCTTTGGAGTGCGCTGGCTACTCTGGCCAGGGGAGCTGTTGCAGCCCAGCGTCGAAGAGAGCTTTGCCCCGCTGGACTTAGCCCAGCTCCCTCTAATTCCTTTAGAGCCACCGGCGGTGGAAGTGGGAGAAGAGTTCTATTCGGGTGGGGTACCCCCTCAGCAGCTGGCGCTGGGGTTGACCACCCCCTCCGTGGAGGAACTGCAAGTTGAACCCCTTGAAAATCTCCCCAACCCTCTAGACAGCCTGCAGACCCGTTCGGCCCTTGGTGCCCAGCAACTCCCTCCCAGAGAGGAGACATGGGTAGAGAAACTGGCAGCCAGCTTGGAGCGCTCCTCTCAAGAAAAGCTGCTCAAGACAGTACCCTTAGCTAGTAGTGACCCCGACTCGCTGGGCCCAAACCGCGGCGAGGGCACCTTCTTGGTGCTGACCACCTACGCTGGGGAGGAGAGCCTGGCACAGGCTCGCCGCGTTGCCCCTGACGCTTTTGTTAAAGATGTGAACGGCCAGAAGTTTGTGCAGGTGGCAGCCTTTGAACAACTGGAATATGCCCGCTACCATGCTGAAACCTTGAAGAATCAAGGTTTTAACGTCACAATTGTCGAGCAGTAGCTTGGGCGGTGGAGTTACAACTCTCTTTGACCTCTCCACCACTCTTCTAGATAAGCTTGACAGCGGCGTAAAAGCTGGCGGCTTTCTTCAAAGGTAATTTGTTCCAAAGCTTCGAGGTAGGAGCACCAGCGGTAGGCAGCCACCTCTTCCGGTTGGATCCGTAGCTCCGGCGGAGGAAACTGGGGTGGCAGGAGAGCTATGTAGTAGGTAACAGTCTTAACCACGGCATACCCGGCTGAATCGGTGAAGGTGTAAGTCTCCTGTAGCGATAGAGGCTCGGACTGGCCCGGCAGTACTAGAAAGTGGTACTCGGTCAAGCCGGTTTCCTCACGCAACTCCCGCTGCGCTGCCGCCAGCTCACTCTCACCCTCATCTTTGTGTCCTTTGGGAAAGGCCCAGTGCCCCTTTTGGTGCTGGATGAGCAGATAGAGATGGGAGCCCTGGTCAGGCGGAAGAGGAAGCACCGGGATTATGCCGTAGGCAGCATCTGTCAGCATGCAAACTGGGCCTTGACACTCCTACCAATTAAAGTCGGGGGATTCTTACGCAGTCGATAAACGGAGGCAGAGAGGTGTTGTCAAACCGCCCCTACGCAGGTTCTTGAGACAAAGCCTCAAGGTTCTACTTTTAGCAAGTTGGGCTGGAACCCCCTCTTTGCCGCTTGGTACAGTCCTCGCGTAAGACCAGCGCAGAGGCTTGCCATCGCTCGGGTTGTTCCCTGGAATTGGGCAGCTCGTTTGCCTCCCAGAAGTTGGCTTGCAAGCTGTACCTACAATAGCAGTAGCTGTAGCGTTGGTTGGCAACTAAAAAGGTACGCAAGCTATCCTTCTTTCCAAAGATTCTGGCGCCCTCCTTTTGGATGGCATTGGCCTAGCGCAGCCGTCGGCAAAGGTCAGCCTTCAGATTCCCAAGGGATCACCT
>NZ_JANSIV010000047.1:0-7669 GCF_047502705.1 Synechococcus sp. H70.1 | reverse complement strand
TGGCCTAGCGCAGCCGTCGGCAAAGGTCAGCCTTCAGATTCCCAAGGGATCACCTGCCCCCAGATCGCCCACCAGGCCAACGAGCGCACCTTTCTGGCCTGGCTGCGTACCTCTGTGGCTCTCATTGCCTTTGGCTTTGCCCTCGCCCGCTTCAGCCTCTTTTTGCAGCAGATCGAAGCCGCCAGCTCCCCCAAGCAGCCCGCTCCGGCGCACGGCCGCCTGAGCACCCACAACTTGGGCCTCCTGTTGGATGATCGGCCTTTCTGCTTGGCGCTACAACCAGGTGATGCGGCAAATCGAGGCGGGCGACTTTCGCCCCAGCCGTTTCCTCATCTGGATCATGGCTGCCCTGGTGGCCCTGTTTGGGCTGCTGAGCCTTCCCCTGCCGCTGCGCCGCCCCCGCCCTCAGGAGCCTTCGCGGCTTAGCCTGCCGGAGTGAAGGGCCGCCAGCGGCTCCAATTGCCGAGCCTGCTGCCTGAGGCGCTTAATTAACTGCTTGCACACCACCTCGCACAGCTCAAAACAGATGGGATCCGCAATTTGGTAGTAGACGCTCACGCCCCTGGGCTCGCGGCTGACGATCCCTGCCTGCGCCAGGATCTTGAGATGTTTGGAAACGTTGGCCTGGCCCATGCCGGTGGCCTCTAGGATTTGGGTAACGTTCTTGGGCCCCGAGCGCAACTGACACAGGATCTGGAGCCGGCTGGGCTCCGCCAGAACCTTGAAGTACTCCGCCACGCTGGTCAGCACTTCCGGCGTCAGGGTCAACTGGCACTCGTCTTTGCCAGCTTGCACAAGCTTGTCCCAATCCATAGGCTGTCTTGAGGGAGGTGGTAGCTTGATTTTAACACCAGATAGTTATACAGTAGAATAAGAACCCGGATGCGGAGCACGTTCGGGTTCTTGCCAACAGACAGGAGGGCAGCATGCTATTTCGCCAACTATTCGACGCTGAGACGAGCACTTACACCTATTTAATCGCAGACCCAGACACCCGCGAGGCCGTACTGGTGGATCCGGTGTTGGAGCAGGTGGAGCGGGACTGGAAGTTAATTCAAGAGCTGGGTCTGACCTTGAAGTACTGCTTGGAAACCCACGTCCACGCCGATCACATCACCGGCACCGGCAAGCTGCGGGAGTTGAGCGGCTGCCAAGGGGTGGTGCCGGTTCAGGCCAAGGCGCAATGTGCCGACCGCTTCATCGGCCATGGGGAAACGCTGCAGGTGGGATCCATTGTCATCGAGGCCATTGCCACCCTGGGCCATACCGACAGCCACATGACCTACCGCGTCAATGGGGATCGCGTTCTTACAGGAGACTCGCTGCTGATTCGCGGCTGTGGCCGTACGGATTTTCAGAGTGGGGATCCCGGCTTGATGTACGACCACGTAACGCAGCACCTGTTTACCCTGCCGGACGAGACGCTGGTTTATCCCGGCCATGACTACCGGGGACACACCGTCTCCACCATTGGCGAGGAGAAGCGCTGGAACCCCCGCTTCGTGGATCCGGAAACCGGTAAGCTGCGCTCGCGGGAGAGCTTTATTGCCCTAATGAACAGCCTCAACCTGCCGCAGCCCAAGAAGATCCAGGAAGCGGTGCCGGCCAACGAGCAGTGCGGCCAAGTGGCAGCCGCAGTTTAGTTGCTAGTGTCAGGCGGCTCGTCAGAAAGGGGAGGGTTGAGAGTGGATCGCCAAAATCTCTATGAGAGGGATTTCTATGCTTGGACTCAGCAACAAGCCCAATTTCTGCGGGAGCGGGCCTGGGAGAAGCTGGATCTGCCCCATTTAATTGAGGAGATGGAATCATTGGGCAGGCAACAGCGGCAAGAGCTGCGTAACCGGCTGGGGGTTTTGGTGGGGCACCTTCTGAAGTGGGAGTATCAGCCGCAGGCCAGATCGGTAAGCTGGCTTCTTACCCTACAGGTGCAGCGGCAGGAAGTTCTGGATCTGCTGGAGGAAAACCCAAGCCTGAGACCCTATTTGCCGGAGGCCATCTCCAAGTCTTACCTGAGGGCGCTCCAACTGGCTCTGGAAGAGACCAAGCTGCCCAGAAAGACTTTTCCCAAGACCTGCCCTTATTCTCCTGAGCAAATCCTGGATAGCCAGTTTTATCCTGGCGAGCCCAGCAGGTTGCTAGAGGAGGAAGATTAGAAATCCCTAAGTCTTACAACAACCCTAGAAGCAAGGAAGAAACCATGATCGTAGCCCAACAAAATCCTACAGCTCAGCAGGAACGGGATCCCCGTCTTAAGGAGATCGACGCCTTGACTTTAAAGCAGTGGCTGGATCAAGGGCGGGTACAGCTCATTGACGTGCGGGAGCCGGCAGAATACCACGACGAGCGGATCCCGGGGGCGATCAACATGCCTCTATCTACCTTTGACCCCGCCAAGGTGCCGATCTCGACGCCGGAAAAGCCGGTGGTGCTGCAGTGCCGCATGGGCAGCCGCTCCATCCGTGCCGGCTGTCAGTTGCTCGAATACGGCTGGCCGGAAGCCATTAGCCTCAAAGGTGGGATCGAAGCGTGGAAGGCCGCCAAGCTGCCCACCACCCGCACCCGCAACGCGCCCATCTCGCTAATGCGACAGGTGCAGATTACAGCGGGATCCCTGGTGCTCATAGGAACCCTGCTGGGAGCCTTTGTCCACCCGGCCTGGCTGGTGTTGAGTGGCTTTGTGGGAGCGGGGCTGGTGTTTGCCGGGATCACCAACACCTGTGGCCTGGCGCTGCTTTTGGCCCGCCTGCCCTGGAACCGGGGTCAGACGCTATGAGCGGGATCCCGTCCGCCTCTTCCCCAAAGCAGGGGATCTGGGCGCGTTACCTGCCCTTGGCCAAGGATTCCCTGTGGTGGCTTCGCTACCGGCGAGAGGATCTGCCGGGGGATCTCATTGCCGGGGTGGTCTCGGCCATCCTGTTGGTGCCCCAGAGCATGGCCTACGCGCTGCTGGCCGGCCTGCCCCCCGAGACAGGCCTCTACGCCAGCATCCTGCCGGTCATCGCCTACGGCTTCCTGGGATCCAGCCGGGCTTTGTCGGTGGGGCCGGTGGCCATCATCGCCCTGCTGGTAGCCTCGGGTTTGGAGCCGCTGGCTGAGCCGGGCAGCCCGGAGTATGGCCAGTTGGCGCTGGGCTTAGCTCTGGAAGCGGGCCTGATCCAGCTAGGGGTAGGGCTGTTGCGCCTGGGGTTTTTGGCCAATTTCCTGAGCCACTCGGTTATAGCGGCCTTTAGCAGTGCCGCAGCCCTAATCATTGCCCTTAGCCAGCTCCGCCATCTGCTGGGGGTGAAGATTGCCAACACCGAGTCCTTCTGGCTGCTAGTGCAACGGCTGTGGCAGAGCCTGGATGGGGTCAACTGGGCCACCCTGGGGCTGGGGCTGTTGTCCATCGCCCTGTTGGTGTACGCCCAGCAGAAGCTGCCGGCGCAACTGCGCCGCTGGGGGATCCCGCCCCTCTGGGAGTTGCTGCTCACCAAGAGTGCTCCCCTGGCGGCCGTTTTCTTAACTACCCTGCTGGTTTGGGGGCTAAACCTCTCGGAGAGAGCGGGAGTGGCGGTGGTGGGATCCATTCCGGCTGGCCTGCCACCGCTGACGTTTCCCCAACTGAGCTGGCCAGAATGGGGATCCCTGCTGCCCACCGCCCTAACCCTCAGCTTGGTGGGCTTTACGGAAAGTTATGCCATGGCCCAGGCCCTAGCCAGCAAGCGGCGGCAGAAAGTGGATCCCAACCAGGATCTGGTGGCCCTGGGAGTGGCCAACGTGGCAGCAGCCGTCAGCGGTGGCTTTCCGGTCACGGGTGGGATCAGCCGCTCGGTGGTGAACGCTCAGGCGGGGGCCAACAGCGGTCTGGCCTCGGTCATCACGGGATCCCTGATAGCCCTGGCCATGATCTGGCTGATGCCCTTGTTTACTTTCCTGCCCCAGGCCACCCTGGCTGCCGTTGTGCTGGTGGCGGTGCTGGGACTGGTGGATTTTCACCCCCTGCTGCAGAGCTGGCGCTACGACCGCGGCGATGCCCTCGTTTGGCTGCTCACCTTTGCCAGCGTGTTGGCAATTGGGGTAGAGCGGGGGGTTGGTCTGGGAGTGCTGGCCTCCATCCTTCTCTTCCTCTGGCGGGCCAGCCGCCCCCACATTGCCATTGTTGGCCAGGTGCCGGGTACCGAGCACTACCGCAACGTGCTGCGCCATGAGGTGATTACCGATCCGCGCATCTTGGCGGTGCGAGTGGATGAGAGCCTGTTTTTTGCCAACGCCGCCTACCTGCAGGAGTACCTCCTTCAAGAGGTAGCAGCGCGGCCGGAAGTGGAACAGGTGCTGCTGGTGGCCAGCGCCATTAACTTCATCGACGGCAGCGCTCTGGAGGCCCTGACCCAATTGGTGGAACGTCTGCACCAAATGGGGGTGGGCTTTGCCCTAGCCGAGGTAAAGGGGCCGGTGATGGATCGCCTCAAAAGGGTGGGGTTTGTGGAAAAAGTGGGCGCTGAGCGCTTCTTCTTGTCAACCCACCAGGCAATGCAGGCTCTCAAATCCCAGGCGATGCCGGCAGCCGCTTCCGGATGAGCACCAGGGGTGTCTGCTCCGCCGCATTGCCCGCTGGGTTCTTGCGCAGCGCCTGCTCCACCAGCTCCCGCTCCACCCCTGGGCTGGCCGCCAGAAGAGTTACCTCTCCCAAGTCGTTGGCATCCACAATGGCCACCTCGTAGCCGGTCTGGGCGTGGAGCTCAGCCACCAGCTTAGCCGGCTGCCGCGGCCCTAAGACGATGAACTGGTCGTAGGGGGGCAAGGTGCCGGTGACATCGTCGATGAGGTCGGCCTGCTCCCCCGCCAGGGCATAGAACACCCCTGGGATCCCCAACAACTTGGCCAGGGATCCGACAACAAAAGCCGCCAGCACCCGCCAGGCTCCCGAGCAGTCGATCAGCGTCTGCATCCCGTAGCAGCTCGAGAGACTGGTCTTGGAGGGGAAGAAGTAGCAGAGGGTGCGGGCTAGCCAGCCAGGCTGCACCTGCAGGGGATGGCGAAAGTTGCCCTGGACGATGGCTGCCGCGCTTTCCGAGATGGCCACGATATCACCGGGCTGGATGTGAGGGCCCACGTAGCGCCGCAGCACCTCGGCGAGGTCATCGCTGGGGGTAAGCAGATGGGTGGGAATAGCAGCCCAACTCACTGGCCCCTGCTGCTGCCAGGCCAGCTCCGGCAAGGGCTCCACTTCCTGCAAGGGCAGGATCAGGTGGCTAGTCTTAAGGGTGCGCCGCTGCCGCCCGTACTGGACGTAGTCCAGCTCCAGCCAGGCCGAGCGCAAATCTGCCAGCTCTTCCCCCCTCAGCTCGATCTCCACTTCCAAGCCGGTCTGGCTTTGGGGGGTGATGATGTAGGCCTGCCAGTAGTTGTCCTGGCGAGGGGGCAGATCCGCATGGCGGGAGCGCAGGCGGATCTGGGTTTGGATCCCTTCGATGGAGCTGGCACTGAGCAAATGCAGTCGCGGCTGCACCTGGGCCAAGGTAACCTCAAAGAGGGGGTTGAGGTTGCGGGCCACGAACTCCGCCTGGATCAGCCAGTGATCGGGGCTGAGGCGGTTGAGGTGCCAGCTCTGCGGCTCCACCACCAGGCAGTCGGCGGGGCGGGTCTTCCGCCAGTACAGCACCGTCGCCAAACTCAAGAGCAGCCCGGCCACCACCTGAATCCAGCCTGAGGGATCCCCCAGCCAACGCCAGATCCCCCAGAGGCTCAAGACCACCCCCGCCAATACGCCGACCACCACACCTCGGCTTACCATCCGGATTGTTGCCATCGGGATCCCACTCCTTGCAATCGTTAAGCCCTGCTAAAGCCTGCCCCTTCCGTCCAGCCCGCCCCCTAGACTACAGGTACCAACCAAGCCCTAGCCATCCTACCGGGAAACCGACAGCAAGCGGTCGCAGAATCTCTACCCACATTTCCATCTCAAACATTTAGACTACAAATAGGTTGCATTCTAAGTTTTCCCACAGCATCCTGCGGAGGTCGCCCATGGCCCACAAACAGCAGTTCAAAAGCTTTGACGACATGATCCAGGGATCCAAAACTCCCATTCTGGTGGATTTCTACGCCACCTGGTGTGGTCCCTGTCAGGTCATGGCCCAGGTGTTGGAGCAGGTGAAGCCCCAGGTGGGGGACGCCATCTCCTTTGTTAAGGTCGACACCGAAAAGTACCCCAACATCGCTGCCCGCTGGGGGATCTACGCCGTGCCGACCCTGATCCTGTTTAAAGACGGGAAGCCGGTTGACCGCATTGAAGGGCTGCTACATCCCCGAGCTCTGCTCGAGCGTCTACGGGCCCAGGTCAACCTACCGGTGGCCTGAGCTTTGCAGGGGCTTGAGCCTGTGCCGCTTCTCCAAGTTCACCTGGCAGGAGAAGTGCCCTACCGCACCGCTTGGGCTTGGCAGCAGGCCAGGTTGGCCCGGATGATCCGCCATCCTGAGGTGCCAGATGGGCTTTTGTTGCTCACCCACCCGCCGGTCTACACCCTGGGGGCAGGGGCCGATCCCAAGTTTCTCAAAAGCCTGGCTGGACGGATAGGATCTCCGGATACTCAGCCAGAGTCCCCTGCTCCTGAGGGGCCGGAGGTTCTGCGGGTGGAGCGGGGCGGCGAGGTGACCTACCACGGGCCGGGCCAGTGGGTGGGCTATGCCCTACTGAACCTAAAGCGCCATAGGACTGTCTACGGCTCCCATGGCCAGCCGGATCTGCACCGCTACCTGCGCCACCTAGAAGAGGTGCTCATCCAGACCGTAGCCCACTTTGGCCTGCGGGGGGAGCGGCTCCCTGGCCTGACAGGGGTTTGGGTGCAAGGCCACAAGGTGGCGGCCATCGGCATCAAGGTCTCCCGCTGGGTTACCTACCACGGCTTTGCCCTCAACGTCTGTCCGGATCTGGCTGCCTTCGCGGCCATCGTGCCCTGTGGGATCCCCGATCGCCCGGTGGGATCCCTGGTGCAGTTTTGTCCGGAGGTAACAATGGCTGCCGTAGCCCCAGTGTTGGTGCAATCTTTTTGTCATGTCTTCAGGCTGCAGGCCCAGGCAGTTTCCCTGGCCGAGTGGTTGGGAGAGCCTCCTTAGTTTGTCTAAATCCGAGATGGCCCTGGATTAATCCAAGGGCGACTACTCCACCCCCAACTGGCGCAACAGTTGCTGCAGGATGGCTTGGTCAGCAAAGTTGCCGCTTTGGGAAAAAAGAGCCAACGCCTGGCGAAAGTCAGCCATGGCAGCCTCTCGCTCCCCCAGTTGCAGGTGGGCCACGCCGCGACTAAAGTAGGCCTCTGGGATCCCCGGATCCAACTGGATGGCCCGCTCCGCATCGGCTAGGGCCTTTTGGGGCTGGCGCAACTGGTTGTAAACGTAGCTGCGGTTAACGTAGGCTGGCGCATAGGTGGGATCCAACTCTACTGCCCGATCCAGATCCGCCAAAGCCGCCACCGGATCCCCGCGCAGCAACTTGAGGGATCCCTGCCAGTTAAACTCGGAAGCAGAGCTTCTGGTGGAGGTCTTCTCAGGAGGAGTGGGGGAGGTGGGCAAAGAGAGGGCGGGGGCAGGAGCCAGGAATGCCGCCAAGCAACCTATCACAGCCACCCTTCCCCATCGCCGCTTCATCGTGCCCCGCTGAGGATCCCAACCCAGTCCAGTATAGACTGCC
>NZ_JANSIV010000046.1:0-8076 GCF_047502705.1 Synechococcus sp. H70.1 | reverse complement strand
CGACCGACCCCCTCGCAAATGGGTCTTGCATTCCTTGCCCCGCTTGGGTTTAATAAGGGTAGAGTTCCCCCTTCGGGGGGATCCCTAGAAATTGGAAACCTCCAAGGGCTCGTCAGTGCCCTCGAACAACTCGTGGTTCCCCTTCGGGGGGATCCCTAGAAATTGGAAACAATGTAACCCCCTAGCGTCGGGCCGCATTCTTCGACTGTGATTGTTCCCCCTTCGGGGGGAGCCCTAGAAATTGGAAACAGGGGCACAAGTTTCGGGTCCAGCAGGGCCACGTTGGTGGCGGTTCCCCTTCGGGGGGATCCCTAGAAATTGGAAACTGCAGAAATCTGCACTTTTTAGCAGAGAAAAGATCTCCGGGTTCCCCTTCGGGGGGATCCCTAGAAATTGGAAATACAGTTAGACACAATTACTGCTAGCCTTTTGGCGGCGGGTTCCCCCTTCGGGGGGATCCCTAGAAATTGGAAACCACGGGGAAGGACCGGGTTGCCCTCAAGTAGCCGTTTTGTTCCCCCTTCGGGGGGATCCCTAGAAATTGGAAACACTTCAATGGAGACCTCGTCCAAGGCCTCCAAAGGCACAAGTTCCCCCTTCGGGGGGATTCCTAGAAATTGGAAACACCACCCGGGAGATTATCCCCGAGGGTGGGAGAAATAGGGTTCCCCTTCGGGGGGATCCCTAGAAATTGGAAACGGTGACAGGAATCGGCTCACCATACATCCAGTCCTCCTCAGGGTTCCCCTTCGGGGGGATCCCTAGAAATTGGAAACACTATGAAAGTCCCCTCGATGCAGGGGCTTTGGAATTCAAGTTCCCCCTTCGGGGGGATCCCTAGAAATTGGAAACGATAATGGTGATAAGCTCAACGCTGCAATCCAACACTTGTTCCCCCTTCGGGGGGATCCCTAGAAATTGGAAACGGATTTAGCCTCTCTACCGTGTCATATCCTATGGCCTTGCAGGTTCCCCCTTCGGGGGGATCCCTAGAAATTGGAAACTGATGCCCGGACAAATTTAGACGGACAATCGTCATTTTCTCGTTCCCCCTTCGGGGGGATCCCTAGAAATTGGAAACAGGGGGATCCCTAGAAAGAAGAAAAGCGGCTACGGAACTCCGAGTAGATCTCGGCATAAGCCTTGACCCACTCGGAATCCGGCTGGATGAGGCGTTCCACCTGTACCAAGCGATCGGCAGCCTGCTGCACCAAACAGCACCAATAGGCTGAGGCGGCCAGGATGGCTGCCCCTACCGCCGGCTCCGGGTGCCTGACCACTGCCAGGGGGCGGGCGAGGATGCTGGCGCGCAGGCGCAGCCAGAGGGGGCTTTTGCAGCCGCCGCCAGTGGTTAACAGCGGCTCTTGCACCGGGATCCCGTGGGCCGCCAAGGTCTCCAGCCCTAGCCGCTCCACCATCGCCACCCCTTCCAAAAGAGCTGCATAAAAGCGAAGGGATCCCACTTCCGCCTGGGGCAAGAAGCCGGCAAATTCGCTATCCAGGATGGGAAAACGCTCGCCGGGCCGGCAGAGAGGATAGCTGACTAGGCCCGTGGGCAGATGGGCCTCCGCCTGCTGATCCAAGGCAGCAAAGTCGCCGCCGGGAAAGAAGTGGGGCAGGACGCCGCCGCCGCAGAAGGAGGCTGCCCCCGGCCACCAACCGCTTCGGTCGGGGTGCAGATGAGAATAGATACTCGGCGTCTGCACAGGGTCAGAGCTGTTGGCCTTGAAGATAAGAGTTGTGCCCAGGCTGGTGGAAACCTGCCCCAAGCGAGTAGCCCCTGCAGCCAATTGCCCAGCACAGCCATCGGTGATCCCGGCAGCAATCAGCACCTCTGATCCCAGCTCCCACTCAGGCCGCACCGTTCCCAGAACTGTTCCTGGCGCCACCACCTCAGGAAAGCGCTTGGGATCAAGGCCCTGTTGGGAGAGCCACTCCCGCGGCCAGGTGTAGGTTTCTAGGTCAAAGCCACTTTTCAGGGCATGGGTGTGATCAGTTACCCGCTGGCGGCCCCCCAGTTGGCTTAGGAGAAAGTCCGCCGGATGGGCCAGGTAGCTTTCTCGGTATTGGTCGGGATGGGCTTCTGCCCACCACAGCCAGCGGCTAAGCCCCCAACTGGCAGGGATCCCCAAGCGCTGAGCCTGGGCCTGGCCCCGCCGGTCGGAATAGAGCCAGGCCTGATCCAGCGGCATGCCCCGTCCGTCCACCGGCAGCACTGTACCCGAGGTGCTGCAGGCACTGAGGGCAACAATGGCGTAGCGATCCCCCAGTTGAGCTTTGAGGTGGCCCAGCAGCGCCTTCAGGGTGCGCAGCCAGCGGCCTGGATTGGTTTCTGGGGGATCCCAGGAGCGCTCGCTTTTGCCCACTATCTCCCCTGCTTCTGAGAGAGCTACCAGCCGCATCCCCGAAGTGCCCAGGTCGATCCCAAGAAACACAGGGGCCATAGAGCCTTCCTCGAAATTGGCTAAGCTGGCCTTAAACGCGGTAAAACCCTAAAAATCTCGGCTGCTGCGGGCCAAAGCCTCTTGGATATTGAGATCCAAATCCTTCACCGACTCCAGCACCGAGCGCGTAATCAGCTTGCCCGCTTGCACCAAAACGGCGCCAGTTATCGGGTGCAAAAGGGGCTGCTCCGCCCGCCGCCCAATCAACACCTCGATATCCTTAAAGGCATTGATGTACATCCCCACCGGCAATTCCACCACCACCCCTTCCCCCAGAACTCGCGCCTGGCAGGCTAGGCGAGAATTGGGCTGGCGGCTGGTGATCACCTCCAGGGTACGCTGCTCCCGCTTGGTCATTGGCGAGAGGGATTCCATCCCCTCTTTCACATACACATGGCAGGTGGCGCAGAGACCGCGCCCGCCGCACTCTTTCAACACATTCAGCTCTTCCTGCAGCAGCACCGAGAGCAAGTTGCTGTTGGTGGCCACTTCCGACACTTGGGCAATGGGATCCAACCGCACGCGCTTAACCATAGTCCCTCCTCCGTTACATCCCTTAACGCTAGCTTGCCTACAAGTAGGAAGGGGCTGCCATCTGCCTCTTGCCTGTATCCTTTTCTACTTCTGTTGGCCAGTCGAGCCGAGGAGGAGCAAGCTGGACAGGCTAGAGTGGATCCTGCCCCTGGCTTAGAGTCTTCTGGGGTTCGATCCCAGGTTCTGCTGGCATGAGTTCTCCAATCATCCAGTGGTATCCCGGCCACGTGGCCAAGGCCATTGGCCAATTGCGGGAACAACTGCAGCGGGTGGATGTGGTCATTGAGGTTTTGGACGCGCGGATCCCGCTGGCCAGTCGCCATCCCGATCTAGACAAGTGGCTGGGGCACAAGCCGCGCCTTTTGGCGCTTAACCGAGCCGATGCCATCGAGGCCAGGGATCTCAGAGCTTGGCAGGAGTATTTTTCCCAGCAAGGGATCCCTGTCTATCCCACCAATGGCCAATCGGGAGAGGGGGTGCCTCGCCTCAAGCAAGCCATCTTACAGCTGGGGCAGTCGGTGAATGAGCGGCGCCAGCAGCGGGGCATGCGGCCGCGGGCCATCCGGGCAGTGGTGGTGGGCTTTCCCAATGTGGGCAAGTCTGCCCTCCTGAATCGACTGTTGGGACGGCGAGTTGTTGAGAGCGCTGCCCGCCCTGGGGTAACCCGGCAACTGCAGTGGGTGCGGCTGGGAGGGGAGCTGGATTTGCTGGACTCACCGGGCATCCTCCCGCCTTCGCTGCCAGATCAACAGGCAGCCACGCTGCTGGCCATCTGCGATGACATCGGCGCAGCCGCCTACGACCCTGAGGGCGTGGCGGCCTACTTCGTGGAACAACTGCTGCAGGTGCAGCCCCAGGCCCAAGTCCTCCTGCAACGGCGCTACGGCTGGCCCGACCCGATCCCTCCTGGCAGCGTAGCCATCCAGGAGCTGGCCCAACGGCGCTACCGAGGCGATACCGAGCGAGCAGCAAGGCAAATTCTCAACGACTATCGCAAGGGTTGGCTAGGGCCTCTGGCTTTGCAACTCCCTCCCACCTCCTAGCACTCTGGCAGGAGGCTAGCTCCACCAGATGTATATCTTGCTACGGAATGCTGTAGGGTAAGTGATAGGATGGGTGTAGAACGTTAACTCCAATTAGCTTTTTCCCCACACTTAGGGGCGGGCTTAGCATCAACGGCCCGTCTTTGCTGCATTTTTTCGCAGCTTTTTCCCTTAACCTGCCTGCAGCCAGGTCGAGGATAAGCTGTAAGGAACTTCGGTGATCGATACTATAGGTAGCAGTTAAACCATCCTTCTTGTCAGGTTCCCATGGGTCAGCCTGCTGTGGCCACCAGTTTAGAAGGAGGCTTTGACCTAAGTAGCCTTGATTTTGAGGTGCCGGGATGGCTGCGGGCTTTGCTTTCTGGCGCTGAAGATCTCGGCGATGGGCTGCGATCCTACACGGCCGAAGAGGCAGATTTGCTGCGCCGGGCCTTCGAGTTTGCCTACTGCTTGCACAAGGGCCAAAAGCGGAAATCGGGGGATCCCTACATCACCCACCCAGTGGCCGTGGCCAGCCTGCTGCGGGAGCTGGGGGGCGATGCCGTTACTGTAGCTGCTGGCCTTCTGCACGATGTTGTGGAAGATACAGGCGTTACCCTGGAGGCCCTAGAGGCCGAATTTGGCCCTGAGGTTCGCCTGCTGGTGGAGGGGGTAACCAAGCTTTCTAAGTTTAATTTCTCCAGCAAAACCGAGCAGCAAGCGGAAAACTTCCGCCGCATGTTTGTGGCCATGGCCAAAGACATTCGGGTCATCGTAGTCAAGCTGGCGGACCGCTTGCACAACATGCGCACGCTGCAATATCTGCCCCCCCACAAGCAAAAGCAGATTGCAGCTGAAACCATGGAGATCTTTGCGCCTCTAGCCAACCGGCTGGGGATCTGGCACTTTAAGTGGGAACTGGAAGACCTGGCCTTTAAGTATCTAGACTACGAAGCCTATCGCCATATCCAAGAATTGGTTAACGCCAAGCGCAGCGAGCGGGAAGCAGAGATCCAAGCGTTTATTGAAGAGCTGCGCAAGCACCTCATTCAAGCGGGGCTAGAGCACTTTGAGATTAGTGGGCGGCCCAAGCATCTGTATGGCATCTATCGCAAGATGCAGCAGCAGCGCAAGGAATTCCACGAAATCTACGATCTCCTGGCGGTGCGGGTCATTGTGCAGACTGTAAGCGAGTGCTACCGGGTGCTGGCGGTTGTCCACAACTGCTTCCGTCCCATTCCCGGCCGCTTTAAGGACTATATCGGCCTGCCCAAACCCAACCGCTATCAATCTTTGCACACGACCGTGATTGGTCTGCAAGGGCGACCGGTGGAGGTGCAGATCCGTACTGAAGAAATGCACCGCGTGGCCGAGTACGGCATTGCCGCCCACTGGAAGTACAAGGAAGCTGGCAGCACCCCCGTAAAGCCTGAGGAGGAGCGCTTTACCTGGCTGCGGCAACTCTTGGAGTGGCAAAACGACCTCAAAGATGACAAAGAATACCTGGAGACTATTCGCGAGAACCTGTTTGAGAGCGAGGTTTACGTCTTCACTCCTAAGGGGGATTTGCTGGCCTTACCCCAGGGATCCTGCCCGATAGATTTTGCCTATCGCATTCACTCCGAAATTGGGGATCACTGCGCCGGAGCGCGGGTAAACAACAAGATCGTGCCGCTGGATACCCGCCTGCGCAATGGCGACATCGTGCAGATTATCACCCACAAGAATGCCCACCCTAGCCTAGACTGGATTAATTTTGTAGCTACCAGCTCGGCTCGCAATCGCATTCGCCAATGGTTTAAGCGCTCCAATCGCGAGCAGAATATTGCCCGCGGTCGACAGTTGCTGGAGCGGGAGCTGGGCAAAACAGGGTTCGAGGCCCTGCTTAAATCGGAGCGGATGCAAAAGGTTGCCGAGAAGCTCAACTACAGCAGCGTGGAGGATTTGCTGGCGGCGCTGGGCTATGGAGAGGTAACCCCCACGCAGGTAATCCATCGGCTGCAGGAGGCAAGCAAGCCAGCTACTTCCCCCCCACCCGAGGAGGGATCTTTGGCAGACGCCAAGCTGCTGCTGCCGCGGGGCAATGGAGCTGGAGCTTCCCGCCGATCCCAATCCCTTATCCTAGGGGTAGAGGGCCTGAAACATCAATTAGCCAAATGCTGCAACCCGCTCCCAGGGGATCCCATCCTGGGCGTGGTTACCCGCTTCAAGGGCATCACCATTCATCATCGCGATTGCCCGCGGGTGGCTCAGGTTCCGGGTGAGCGGCTGGTGCCGGTGCGCTGGAACGAGGAGCGATTGCGGCAGAGTACCCAGACTTACCCTGTAGAGCTGCGCCTGGAGGTCATCGACCGGGTTGGCGTACTGCGGGATATTCTCTCCCGCCTTTCCGATCAAGGCATCAATGTGCGCAATGCCAAGGTGCAAACCTTTGCCAATCGCACTGCCTCCATTGACCTCTGCATTGATGTCCGCGACGCCCAGCAGCTTGCCCAGGTTCAAAATCAGCTGCGCCAGCTTTCCGATGTGCTGGTACTGCGCTCCCGCCACTACCAAAACGGATCCCGCCAAATGGCTGCTGCTTTCCCAGATAACGGTAGGGAAGGGGGTCAGGATCGGGATGCAGACACCCCCACAAAGATGGGGTAGAGTGGTCTTGACTGTATAGGACCCGTGGGGCATGCTGTGGCGGCTTGGGGAGGGACTATTCCCAGAGCGTGGCGTAAGCCATTGCAGCCTGCACCCTATGCGCTAGCAGGTGCAACAGCATGTCACGATGATGGAGGTGGCTAACACAAGCGGAGGATCTCGGCATGGCAGCAGCGAAAGAGGGGCATTTGACCCTAGTGGGCCGGCAGCTTTCCAAGGTGGTGTTGCTGCTGGGGCTTTGCCTTAGCTTGATAATGGGTGCCTGCTCAGCAAGCCCCAACCTGCGAGTCTACCGGGATCCCAGCGGAGCTTTTGCCTTTGCCTACCCCAATGGCATGGTGAGCGTGAAGCTCAGCCCTGGGAAAGGGCTGGCAGTGCTCCTGCGCGACCTGGTATACGAGACCGAAAACATCAGCCTAATGATTGCTCCCTTTGACAAGGGAGAGACGATTGCGGAGCTGGGGGGCCCAGAGGAGGTGGGGCAGTTGGTGGCGGAGAAGATCATTGCCCCTGAGGGATCGGGTCGCTCAACCCAGCTCTTGGCAGCCGAGGCCTTTGAGCGGCAAGGGCAGCCCTACTACCTGTTTGAGTACCAAACCAATATCGGATCCCAGCTTCGCCACGAGGTAGTGACGGTAACTGTGCGCCACCACCGCCTCTACACGCTAACGGCCTCCACCCAAGAATCCCGCTGGCCGCAGGTGCAAGCTGCCTTTAGGAAGGTGGGCCATTCTCTGACTGTTTCCTAAAGTTGAACAGAGGGGCTTTGGGTAGGCTAGAGCTAGATTTTTAGCCCGCCAAGAATCTGGTGCTAGAACGGTCAAAGGGGATCCCGACTCTCTTCAGCTGCTCCCATGACGGTTTACGTGGTTCAGATTAGCGACCTACATCTATTTGCCAAACCACATCGGCAGCTGCTGGGGGTGGACACAGAGAGCTCTTTTCTAGAGGTGCAGAAGGCAATTGCCGCCTTGGATCCCTTGCCCGATCTGCTGCTGCTTACCGGGGATCTTGCCCAAGATGGCAGCGCCGCCGCCTACGCCCGTTTGCGAGAGCATCTCCAGGCTCTTCCCATTGATACCTACTGGCTGGCGGGGAACCACGATCGCCTACACACCATGAACCTAGAGCTCCAGGGCGGGCGGCTCCACGCCGAGAAAAGCTTCAGTCGCGAGAACTGGAGCTTCATTTTACTGAACTCGCTGGTGCCAGGCAAAGATAGCGGCTACCTGACAGATCGCACCTTGCTTTGGCTCCGACAAGAGCTACAGCGCAGCCGCGCCAATCACTACCATGTGCTCCTAGCCCTGCACCACCCCCCTTTTTCGGTAGGTTCCGATTGGCTGGATCAGAGTGCGCTCCAGCAGCCGGAGCGGTTGTTTGAGGTCTTGGACGAGTTCGACCACATCCGCCTGGTGATCTTTGGC